>JAOTYQ010000873.1 GCA_029861725.1 Acidimicrobiia bacterium
GAGTGGCAGGATCTTCGGGTGGGAGATCGGGTGCCGTACTCCCGTTTCAACTCGGTGCCTGTGAGGATGCTGGACCCGCCGCGGTGCTTGGTCGCTGGCGAGTGGCTGGTTCTCGAACCTGTCGCCGACGGGCGCGGAACTCGCTTGATCGCGAGAACGCGTGGCGGCTGGCTCGAACCGCTCGTACTGAAGATTCCAATCGCCGGGTGGCTGGTCTGGCCGGTTGCCGCGCTTATCGACCGCGGCCCGCTCGAGCTGCTTCATCACAACATGGAGTCCAAGATGCTAAAGGGCATCAAGCAACGCGCCGAGCGACAAGCCGCTTGATCCGAGCTCACCAGCCTGCTCGTGGTGCTCCCGGCGATGGTGAAGGCTCTCGGGTTGCTCGAACCGACGACCCTCGCGGGCCGGTGTCCACGGGCCGGCGATCAGGGACGCTTTCGTCTGGAGACGATTCGTTCCGGTGCCCACTGCGATCGGTTGGGCTGAGCGTCCCACAGGTGGTTGTGCGCTCTCACTCAGTTCACCGGCATGCGATGGGCGACGCCGTACTGGATGATGGCGTCGAACTGCCGCTTGAGCGGTGAGATGTAGACGACGTCCTCGGAGTTGTAGGCGATGGTCCGTTCGGCGAAGATCGGGTCGTCAAGGGGCAGGAAGGCGGTTCGGTCGGGCATGGTCTCTGCCATGAGCCGAAGCAGTTCGTTGTCGGGTGACTTGCTGTCGAGGACATCCCACGCGGTGCCGTCGGCTCCCGGTTCCAACTCGGTCTTGGCGGAACTGAATCCGATGACGATGATCGATCCCGCAGCGATGTCACTCGAGTGGGTGAGGTAGTCGCCCAGCCACTGCTGATCGGTGCCCATCAGGTGTGCCTTCTGTGCGTGATGCCCACCGATGTTGATGACGGTGCCGCACTCGCACTCGGCGATCCGGTCATCTGCCAGGCTCTTGATGAGGTCCTCTCGCATCCGGGCACCCTTGTCGTCGTCGTCAGCTCGTGCCGCTCGCACGTCGATGCTGACGAGCTCGTTGGTCAACAGGTCGACGAGCTGCTGGTAGCGGTCGGCGCCCCAAGTAGCGACCAAACCGGGCTGGTCCGCCCGAAGCGATTCGAGCAGGTCCTCGACGGCTCCTCGCTGCTGATCCGGTTCAGCGTCTCCGTATGCCATGTCCAGCAGTGGGTCCGTGGGGCCGTGTGTTGGCAACGTCTCGACGAACCACCCCAGGAGCTGGTGGAAGTCGCTCGCTCCTCCGTACCAGTCCTCGTTGGCATCGATCCCGTGCACGTGGATCGGATCCCCTGCAGCGCGCGTCAGGTTGAAGTCCCGCACCATCGACAGGCGCTGCTCGTAGAAGGGCGGGGCTGTCCAGTCGGGCACGAGCTGGCTGCCTTGGACGTAGGCGTCGAGGAGCCAGCCAGCCATGTGGGGGGCCTCGATCAGCAGCTGTCGGAAGCCGTCGTTGTAGAGGTCGGACATCAGCGTTGCGACGAGCTCCCAGTGCTCGCGCAGGTGATGGGTCTCGCCGAGGAGAATCACCCTGTTCTCTGCAAGCCGGCCGATCACCGGACCAGGGACGGTCGGGTTCTCGAAGACGATCGCCTCAGCCTCGATCACCGCCCTCAATTCGGTCGCTGTCACATCGGCTGTTGGGGATGAACAGGCGAGCGCAGCGAGTATCGCTGTTCCAAGACCGGCCGCTGCCCATCGCCGCACCTTCACGTTCCTCTCCTGACGTTGACAGCACCTTGAGCATCCCAGCTGGCAGTGAGTTCACCCAGGGCCGCAGGTCACCAGGGCCGGCGTCCTCCCTCGACCTGGCGGTCGAGCCAGTCAGCACGGTTGGCGAGGCCGTCGCACCCAGGCACGCGACCCGGGCCTGACAGCTCACCTCGACTGGGTGGGGACGTTGGTCTCTATGGCGGCGTGGGCTCGGCCACGAGACTGGACATCCACACAACGATCGCCAACGCCCTTGATTGGGCATCACGGGTAGCCCTCTGTGGCTTGCTTGGCTTCTGTGGGCAACATGATCGAAGGAGACCTTGACATGCGAAACAAGTTGGCACGAGTCGTGCTCGTCCTCGTCGGGGTGCAGATCATCCTGGCTGTAATCGGTCGAGTGATGTCGAAGAGGCTGGGTCGAGGCGATGAGCGCAGCGACGACTTCCAGGTTGCTGCCATCTTTGGCGCCAAGAAGTTCC
>JAOTYQ010000872.1 GCA_029861725.1 Acidimicrobiia bacterium
AGGGCGAACTCCTTCGCTGGGGCCTGCGCTGATGCTGTCGTTGGTGTTTGTTGACTGAGCCGGCCGCCCGGGGGGCGGCCTTCGGGAGTTCGCAGGGCGAACTCCTTCGCTGGGGCCTGGCTTTGGCTGTCGTTTGGTGTTTGTTGACTGAGCCGGCCGCCCGGGGGGCGGCTGCCCCGGGCCTCAGGAGCCCGGGTCGAGGCTGGATCCGGGGTTGAGGGCGGATCCGTCGTCGAACTCCCTCGGCGGTGGCAGCGTGCCGTCGGCGACGACCGATTCCCAGTAGCGGTCAGCCTCCCGGTTGTTGGCATCGGAGTCGAGTGGGTTGGGGAAGCCGCCACCGATGAGCCGTTGGCGCCGCCGACGGCGCCACCTCCAGCGGCGCTTGGGCTCGGCGGGGGGCTCGACCAGGCGTTGCAGCCCCTGATCGGCGAACCACGGGCGCAGGGCCATGCGCAACGGTGGCAGGTTCCCGTACACGCACAGCGCATCACCGTCATCGAGCGTCCGCATCCACGTCGGCGCCCCGAGCACGACCGGGTCGGGAGCCGGCTCTCCGTCTCGCCCGGCGTCGGTCGATCCGACCAGCCTGCTGCCGCGGATGAGCTCGTTCACGTAGTCGAGCGTTGCGACGTCGCTCACGCCAGGCAGGATCACGCGTGCCCGATGGTTGTTCGCCAGTTGGACGGAGCAGTCTGGCCCAAAGGTCCGATCGATCGTGCCCAGATCCTGGAACGTGGTGATGACCTGGATTCCGAGCCCGGCCCCCGCCGATGCGAGCTGATCGAGCAGTTGGAGTGGCGCGCACGCCGCCGCATCGTCGAACACCACGAGCAGCGGCGACCGCAGGCGACCAGCCGGCGACCCCGTCGCCTGGCCCATCGCCGCGTCCAGCACCTGCGAGACGAGCGTGGTCATCAACGGCCGCAGGCGCTGTTGGTGGTTCAGGGGTGAGAGCACGAACAGCGTGTTCGGCTCGCCGTCGAGCAGGTGGTACGCACTGATCTCGGCCCGTCTCGTCTGATCGAGCACCCGGGGGTCGCCGTAGGGAGCCATGATGAGCGACAGGATCTGATAGGCGCCAGCCGCCGTCGCGGAGTCGGCGTTGCGCGATCCCGCCCATGCCGTGCTCGCCTCGTCGACGCCGGCCTCCTCCAGGGCGGCAGCCACCGCGGCGACGTCTCGACGGTCGACCCAACCGGCCACCTCGCCGATCGATAGCTCGTCGTCGGCCGCTGCCAGCAGCATCGGAGCCAGCATCTGCTCCGCCGCCACGAAGCAGCCCTCGGGCATCTCTCCCCGGACCTGCAGGTTCCTGGCTGCTTCGACCATCCATTGGGCGGTGCGGCGGGCGTGGCCCCACTGCTGGACCCGTCGGTCGAGCTCCGGTACGTTGCGGGGCCGGGGCACGGCCTCGATCAGTTGCAGCGGGGACCAGCCGTGGCTGGCGTGGCGTCGCCGGCCGGGGACGGTGTCGGTGTCGGTCGCCTCGGCCCCCGCCATCGACGACATCGGGTCGAAGAGCCACTGCTCCCCTCCCAACATCGCCCTTGCTCGCCACGTGCGGGAGATCACGTCGGGCTTGGCCGCGACAACGAGCGCCGGTCCGGACCACTCGAGCACAGCCGGAACGGTGAGCGCACTCGTCTTCCCCGCCTGCGTCGGGCCGAAGACGATGACGGAGCCGCAGTCGACGGTCGCCACCAGTCGCCGGCTCGTTCGGCCGAGCACGACCTGTTGGCCCGACGGCTTCGACACGAGGATCTTGTCGATCGTCGGGGCCAAGGTCGGGGGCGGCGCGAGCGCCTCGATCGCGGGGATGAACCGACGGGTGCGGGCCCTCGCTTCGCTGGCCGCACGTCGCCGCTCGGCCCGCGGGTGCCTGGCCGGCGATTCCTCGATGACGACGGTCAGCGGATCGGAGGGGCGGGGCCCGAACAGCCGCCATGCAGGCCAGAACAGCAGCGCCATGATCACCACCTCGGCGGCGAAGAACAGCCAGAACCACCCCGGTCCTGCCAGCGACTCCTCCACCGCCGGCGACCAGGCACCCTCCCAGCTGAGCCCGTTCGTCCCGAATCGAGCCATCGCGAGCGCGGCGTCGGACACACCGATATCGGCCGGCTCGCCGGTCACAAACCACGACGAGGCCACTGCCGCCCCCCAGATCATCCCGAGGAGACCGAGGCCGGCGACGATCAGCCCG
>JAOTYQ010000241.1 GCA_029861725.1 Acidimicrobiia bacterium
CCGCGACGTGGGTGGCCGCGGCATCATTATGATCCGCGACGGCGACGGCGCGGTCCAGGTGCTCATCAACACCTGCCCCCATCGGGGCATGGAGACCGAGAGCCGGGCGGAAGGACACGGCCTGGCGGCCGACTGATCGTGCTCGACCGACCGGCCCGACGTTGACCCTTTCTCCGCGATGTTCCTCATCCAGGACGACCGCTTCCTGCTGGAGCAACGGGTCGAGTCGCGAGCCAGCGGCGTCCCTGGTCCCCGTACTGGGCTGCTCGGAGCGTTCCGATCTAGGTTGATGGCATGTTGCCGCCCTATCGGATTCTCGATCTCAGCGACGAACGGGGGTTGTTCTGCTCCCGCATCCTGGCCGAGCTCGGGGCCGACGTGGTCCACGTCGAGCCACCGGAGGGCTCGCCGGCCCGGCACCGAGGACGCCATGCGGGCGGCGAGCCCGATCCCGAGCGATCGCTGACCTGGTGGGCCATGGCCCGCGACACCCGCAGCGTCGCACTCGACCTCGACGTCGCAGCGGAGCGCGAGCGGTTCCTCCGCCTCGTCGAGGGTGCCGACATCTTCATCGAGTCGGCCGATCCCGGCACCTGGGAGTCGCTCGAGCTCGGCTACGACGAGCTGGCCGCGATCAACCCCGCGCTCGTATGGGTCTCGATCACCCCGTTCGGCTCCGACGGACCGAAGGCCGCCTACGCCTCGACCGATCTCATCGTCCAGGCGGCGTCGGGAGCGATGGCGATAACCGGGGAGGCCGACCGGGCACCGCTGCGAGCCGCCGGAGTCCCCGCCTGGACCCACGCGGCGGCGGAGGCCGCCGGTGGTGCCCTCATCGCGCTCCGGGAGGCGCAGCGGACCGGACGAGGTCAGCGGGTCGAGGTGTCGGCCCAGCGGGCCACCAACCTCACCTGCCAGTTCTCGCTGCCGGCCGACCAAGTCGGCCATCGGCCGATCACGAGGGCCGGTGGGTTCAACCTGTACGGGATCGACTTTCCGTTCATCTGGCGAGCGCTCGACGGGTTCGTGTCGCTCACGCTGGCCATCGATCCGGTCAACAAGCCGTTCCTCGACCGGTTCCTGGCGTTCATGGTCTCCGAGGGCCATGAGCAGGAGGGCGTCACCGACCGGGACTGGGTCGCCCACCTGCGGCTGATCCGGGCCGGCGATCGTCCCAACGACGACCTGGTGCCGCTCCGCGACGCCGTAGCCGAGTTCGTCGCGACGAAGACGAAAGCCGACCTGTTCGCCGCCGCCCTCGACCGTAAGCTCCTGCTGGTCCCGGTATCGACGTTCGACGATCTCTACGCCAGCCCCCAACTCGAACACCGCTCGTTCTGGGTCGACGAGGAGCTGCCGGACGGGTCGAGGGCCCGGCTGGCCGACCAGGTTGTGCGCTCCAGTCGACCTCGGGCTCGGGCCCGCCGACCAGCACCCAAGATCGGGGAGCACACCGACGAGATCTTGGCCGAGATGGACGGCACGACCCAGGGGCCGGCGAGATCAGGGGCCTCGGCGACCGGGGACCGATCGGCAGCGATCGCCGATCCCGGGCCCGCCCCGCTAGCCGGGGTGAAGGTGCTCGACATGATGTGGGTGATGGCCGGGCCGTACAGCACCGGCATCCTCGCCCAGTACGGGGCGACGGTCGTCCGGGTCGAGAACGAGGCCCGGATGGACACCGCCCGCCTCCTCGCCCCCTGGTACGACGGCAAGGTCGGCAAGGAGCGGTCGATGGGCTTCGCCAGCATCAACGCCAACAAGCTGAGCGTGACCGTCGACCCGAACTCCGAGGCCGGGCGGGAGGTGATCCTCGACCTGGTCCGGTGGGCCGACGTCGTGACCGAGTCGTTCTCTCCCCGGGCGATGGCCAAGTGGGGGCTCGACTACGAGTCGCTGCGCACGGTGAAGCCCGACGTCATCATGCTCAGCTCGTGCCTGATGGGCCAAGACGGCCCCTACGCCTCGGTCGCCGGCTACGGGACGATGGGCAGCGCGGCGGCCGGGCTCGTGCAGCCGACCGGCTGGCCCGACCGGAACCCCAACGGACCCTACGGGGCCTACACCGACTACTGCGCACCCCGGATCAGCGTCGCCTCGCTGCTGGCCGCGATCGACCATCGCAACCGGACCGGTGAGGGCCAGTACCTCGACCAGTCGCAGATCGAGTCGACGCTCAACTACGTGATGCCGGCCGTCCTCGATCATCAGCTCAACGGCACCGCCTGGGACCGGTTGGCCAACACCGACCCCGACCTCTTCCCCCACGACGTGTACCCGGCCGTCGGCGACGACGAGTGGGTGGCGATCGCCTGCCGGGACGACGGCGACTGGCGCCACCTCTGCGACGTGATCGGTCGAGCCGACTGGGAAGGCCTCGATCTCGGGGCCCGCCGAGCGAAGGGTGAGGAGATCGGCGCCGCCATCTCGGTCTGGACGGCAACCCAACCCGCGACCTCAGCGGAGGAGGCGCTGCAGGCGGTCGGCGTCCCGGCCCACGCGGTGGTCCACACCGGGATGCCGATGGACCCCCAGCTCGCCCACCTCGATCATCAGGTGACGGTCACCCACCCCGACCGGGGCGAGGTCCCGGTCGAGCGGACCCGGATCCAGCTCACCCGAACCCCACCGAAGCTGACCCACTTCCCGAAGATCGGCCAGCACACCGAGGAAGTGCTCACCGGGATCCTCGGCTACGACCGGGCCCGCATCGACGAGCTGCGCCGTAGCGGGGCGCTGGGAACGGCCCGCGAGAAGTAGTCGGGCAGGGGTCCCCGGGCTCGATTCGCTCAGCGGCCAGCGAGGTGCAAACGTCTCTGGGACCAAGGGGACGGGGAGATCGGATGACAGAGCGAACGCTGCGGGGTCGAGCTGCCGTCGTCGGAGTGGCCGAGACCCAGTACTACCGGTGGGGACGCTCGCCCGACCCCGAGTTCAAGCTGGCGATCGAGGCGGTGCTCAAGGTCTGCGACGACGCCGGGATCTCGCCAACCGAGGTCGACGGGTTCTCGTCCTACAGCAATGACCGCAGCGACGCCTCCCGGTTGGCGGCCGCCATCGGGGCCGACGAGCTTCGCTTCGCCAGCATGCAGTGGGGCGGGGGTGGGG
Source organism: Acidimicrobiia bacterium (assembly GCA_029861725.1). GTDB lineage: Bacteria > Actinomycetota > Acidimicrobiia > Acidimicrobiales > SZUA-35 > CADEDH01. The sequence continues at coordinate 3,109 of JAOTYQ010000241.1, forward strand.
GCGGCGGCTCCGGCGCTCTGGCCAACGCAGCGGCCGCGATCGCCACCGGGCAGGCGGAGTGCGTCGTCGTGCTCCGGGCCCTGGCCCAGGGCCAGTTCGGCCGGTTCGGGCAGGGACCGCAGCGCAACACCATCTCGGGCCACGCCGCCCACACGGTGCCCTACGGACTGATGTCGGCCGCCCAGCAGTTCGCCATGAAGGTCAATCGGTTCATGCACGAGCACGGCGTCGGCCACGACGCCCAGCGGGCGATCTCGCTCGCCTCCTACCATCACGCCCAGGCCAACCCTCGAGCGGTCATGCACGGCCGACCGCTCGACGCAGCGATGTACGACGAGTCCCGGTGGATCACGGAGCCGTTCCGCCTGTTCGACTGCTGCCAGGAGAACGACGGCGCCGCGGCCATGCTGGTCGTGTCGGCCGGGCGGGCCAAGGACTTCGCCCGGCCGCCTTGCTACGTGCTCGGCGCCGTGTCGGGCTCCCATCACCGGGCCGGGGCGCCGGTCCACAACGCGCCGCAGTACGCATCGTCGTCGTTCCCCACCGTGGCGCCCCGCCTGTACGACATGGCCGGGATCGAGCCGTCAGACGTCGACGTGCTCCAGAGCTACGAGAACTTCACCGGCGGGGTGATGATGAGCATCGTCGAGTTCGGCTTCTGCGCCCCCGACGAGGTCAACGACTACTTCACGGTCGAGAACTTCCTGGCGCCCGACGGGCGGCTGCCGCTCAACACGAGCGGCGGGAACCTGGCCGAGTGCTACATGCACGGCCTCGAGCTGAACATCGAGGCGGTTCGCCAGATCTGGGGCGAGTCGACCAGCCAGGTGCCCGACGTCGACGTGTCGATGGTCCACTCCGGGCCGATGGTCACGCCGGTGAGCGCCTGCGTGTTCGGAAGCGAGGCCACGCTGTGACCGACTCCTACCTGCTTCCCGGGCTGCCGAAGCCGGTCGCCTCGCCCGATGGTCTCGACACGCCGTTCTGGGACGGCCTGCGGGAGGGCCGGCTCCTGCTCCAGCGCTGTGGGAGCTGCCGCCGGTTCCAGTGGGGCCCGGAGTGGGTGTGCCATCGCTGCCGCTCGTTGGAGCTCGCGTACGAGGAGACCCCGGCCGAGGGCCTGGTCTACAGTCACCAGCGGGTCTGGCACCCGGTTCACCCAGCACTGAAGGACCAGGGTCCGTACATCATCGTGCTCGTCGAGCTGCCGGCGGCCGATCGCGTGCGGATCATCGGCAACCTCGTCGGCGACCCCCAACAGGAGCTGGTGATCGGGACGCCGGTCTCGGGCGTGTTCGAGCATCACCCCGACGACGACCCGCCGTACTCGCTCCTCCAGTGGACGGCTGCCTGACGTCAGCTGAACAGGCCGGAGACGATGAGCTCGATTCGTCGTTGCAGCGCAGCGGCCGATGGGTGCGATCGTCAGCGGCGTTCTCGGGCGCGCGGACCCGATCTCGGCGCCGGGGGGGTCCCGGCGGCTCGGATCAGGAGCCGGCGGCGGCGTCGACCTGTCGGACCACCTCTTGGAGCTTCTGCATCTGGCGCACCCTCCGCCGGCGGGCCTCGGGCAGGGCGTCGAGGTCCTCTTCCGCCACCGTGTTGCCGTACGCGGCGTAGGTCGGGATCTCGTCGTCGGCCAGCTCGGCGAGGTACTCCTTGCGCTCGAACGCCGCCTCGACGTAGGGGGCCAGCTCGGCTGCCTTGGCCGCCTCCCGATCGGCCTCCTCCGCTTTGAACTCCCCCATGACCTCGGCGGCGAACAGCTCCAGGCCCTCGCAGATGTGCTCGTGCCGGTTGTTGCCGCCCTGCTGGATGAAGACGGTCTGGTCCACCCCGGCATCGGCGAACGAGCGGAGGTGGGCCCGCAGCTCATCGGGGGTGCCGATGCCGCCGGTGCCCCCGCCGAGGAAATCGAGCCCGACCGTGTCGCGCACGGTCACGTAGTGCTCCCAGATGTTCGTACGGCCGGGGGTGTGCTCGCCGAACGCGTAGTGATGCCCGAGGGCGAACTGGAAGAACCGGAACCCGTCCAGGCCCCGGCGGACCGCCTCGTCGTGATCCTGGTGGATCGAGAAGCTCGTGACCATCGCGATGTTGGGGTTGACCGTGTGCCCGATCGGCACGCACTCCCGCTTGAACGTCTCGTAGTAGTCGGTGACCCAGTGGACGGCCTCGGCCGGATCGATGAACGCGAAGGTCAGGGCGCCGATGCCGAGTTGGGCGGCGAGGTGGATGGTGTCCCGGTTGGAGCACGCTACCCACAGCGGCGGATGGGGTCGCTGCACCGGCTTGGGGACGACGTTGCGGGTCGGCATGGAGAAGTAGGTCCCCTCGAAGCCCGGGTAGGGGTCCATCGCCATCATGTTGGCGACCTGCTCCACCGACTCCCGCCACATGGCTCGTCGGTCGTCGGGGTCGACGCCGTAGCCCTCCAGCTCAGCCCGCGATGCCGACTCGCCGGTCCCGAACTCGACCCTGCCGTTGGAGACCAGGTCGAGGGTGGCGATGCGCTCGGCGATCCGGGCCGGGTGGTTGTAGCCCGGGGGCATGAGCACGATCCCGTGGCCGAGCCGGATGTCGGTCGTGCGCTGAGAGGCGGCGGCGAGGAACACCTCGGGGGCCGACGAGTGGCTGTACTCCTCCAGGAAGTGGTGCTCGACCTCCCAGGCGAAGTCGATCCCGAGCCGGTCGGCCAGCTCGACCTGGGCCAGGGCGTCGGAGAACAGCTGCTGCTCCGACTGGTCGGTCCACGGGCGTGGGAGTTGGTGTTCGTAGAAGATGCCGAACTTCATCGACGGGCTCCTCGGTCGGGGGATCGGGTGGGCGTACCTCAGAGGGTTGGGGCGTGGTCGTTGAGCGAGCGGAACTCGGCGAGTAGCCGCTCCGACTCCGGATGGGCCCGGAGCCGCTTCTCGATCGCGTCGGTCTGCTGGCGGGCGAGGAGGACCGGCTGGTCGACGGTCGCCCAGCGGACGAGATCGTCCCAGGTGGGGTCGATCAGCTCGTCGCCGGCAATGGTCGAGCCGTCGACGGTGTGGAACCGGGTGCTGCGAAGCTCACCGAGGTAGAGCCGGAGCGAGTCGACGTGGACCCGTTCGTCGATCCGGATCCGCTCGATGATCTCGGCCGCCTCTTCGGCCTGCGCCTCCCGTCCGGGGAAGAGGCCCGGAGTGCGGAACACGTCCTGGGTGATGGCGAAGCCGATCTCGGCCCGGAACTCGATGATGAGCAGGTTCATCAGGAAGGACACGAGCCCTTCGATCTCCTCGGTTACGGCGGGCATCTGCCGGTCGGGGGGATCGGGGCGACCGATCCTCTCTGGCGGTTCCACGTCATCGAACGCGTCGGGCCCGAACACGAGGTCACGGGCGGCGAACCACATGGCGTCGTGTCCGCCGATCTCCTCCTCGGCCACGCCGCCCTCGTCGAGCCCATGGGCAGCGAGCAGACCACGGCCGAGGTGGCCGACGGCCCAGTCGGTGATGTCGTCGACCACGACGCCGGCGAGGTCGGGAACGGGCAGGTCGGCCAGGACCCGGCCCCGGGCCTCGATCTTGCCGGTGGTGGTCAGCTGGTTCCAGAACGTCTGGCCGTGACCGTTGGCCAGGAGCAGGCGGTGCTGGTCCAGGTTCGGGACCCTCGGTCCCGTCAACAGTGAGGCGTCGGCGTCGAGCAGGTCACCACCCCGCGCCCGCAAGGCCGCCGACCAGGCCTCGATCGCCGGGCCTCTGACCTTCGATCGGGGCGGCTGGTAGGTGCCGTCGGCGAGGAAGCCGCCGTGAAGCCGGCGGCCGTCGACGACTTGGAGCTCGGCGTAGTCGTGCTCGGCCAGCAGCTCTGCTTCGGTGACTACGAGCCCGGTCACGAGAACCACCTTTCGCCGGTCGCCACCTCGACCCTACCGGCGGCTGCTGCCCGCCGACCAGCCACGAGCGGGCTCAGAACCAGGGGTGAGCGGCCCGGAACACCGCCCGGGCCTCGGCGGCCGTCGATGGACCCAGCGCCACCCGGCCGGCGGTCGCCAGCCGGGTTTCCTCATCGGCAGGGGAGCACGTCGGCCCGTCGAGCTGGTGGAGGTCGGCTGCATTCCGGCCGAGGATGCGGGCCTTCACGTCGTCGGTCAGCGCTGGGTACCCGAACCGCTCCTGGAACTCGGCGCTGATCTCGAACGCTCGGAACGCCTCGATCTGGCCCTGGGGCGAGCCGTACCAGATCGAGTCTGTACCCCAGAGGATCCGGTCGGGACCGAGGGCGACGAGCAGCTTGCCGAGCGCATGGGCGGCCTGGGTGGGATCGCGCATCAGGTTGAACCAGGTCGAGCCCAGCTCGGCGTAGACGTTCCCCTCTGGCCCGATCCCCGCGGCGGCCACCGAGGCGACAAGCCGGTCGATGCCTCCATTGGGTGCTGCCGGATCGTAGGGGCCCTCGGTCACACCGCTCTCGTAGCCCGAGTGGTAGACGAGGAACGACAGGTCGGGATGGTCGCTGGCAGCCGGACCGATGTCGACCGGCGAGCTGAACGGGTTGCGACCGCTCAGCCCCTTGTGCACAGCAACGACGGGGACGCCCGAGGCCCGTACCTGCTCGAGGAACGATCGCCCGACCGGCAGACCGTCGGGGTCGTGGTCGTCGAGGAACCAGCCGGTGCCGGCGTGGGTGTAGGTCTTCCAGGCTGCGAGATCGAATCGGGTGACGAGATCGGCCATCCCGGCGAAGACGTCGGCCGGGGCTCCGGTGTTCGGGAACGCCTCGCCCTGGATCAGGACCCGGCCATCGCAGCCGGCGGCGGCCGCCTCGTCACGGGCCCGGGCCATGACCTCGGTGGAGAGCGGGCTCGGATCGGCCGTGATCGGGACCGCCGACAACACGGCGACCGAGGTGTCGCTGCCGTCGAGCACGAGCTGGATCCACTGATCGATCGAGAAGCACGAGCGGCGGTCGGCGAGCCCGCAGGATGCCTGGGGGAAGCCGGAGCCGAAGAACTGGCCATCGTCGCCGTCGGCGAGATCCAACTCGAGCAGGTGGGTCTGGACGTCGACGATCAGCTCGTCGCCCCCGAGGGCTTCTTCGGCGGCGTCGGGCTCGACGGTCGCCTCGTCGGGCACGGTGAACGTGCCACCAGGGCCGGTCGAGGTC
>JAOTYQ010000242.1 GCA_029861725.1 Acidimicrobiia bacterium
CGCCTCACTTACGGAGTTTCGCCGTTGGCGAAACATCCATGGCTTGGCCCACGTCGTTCGGCTTCGCCTCACTTACGGAGTTTCGCCGTTGGCGAAACATCCATGGCTTGGAGCGCTCGGGGTTTGAGAAGCGCGCGGTTAGGGCCACCCGCCAGTCCTCCCAGCTCAACGAACCGGAGCGACCGGCAGCGAACCGGAACGACGAGCGACCGATCGCACTGTCATCGCATGTCCGGTTGCTGACGATGTTCGATCGGTAGCTCCACGGGTCGGGTCTGAAGTCACCGCCGCAGGCAGTTCACATGGGCGGCGAGGACCGTGGCTCCTGGGTGGCCGGCATGCCGGGACCTGCAGCGCTCGTGCACTGATCCGGGAGGTCCACGGCGAGTTCGCAGGGATCGGCAACCAGCGAACTGCTCGGCCCTCGTGAGCGGTAACGGTCGGTCACCTCACGGAGAGCGCCGCCGGCCGCTGTCCGTCGACCAAGCGGACTCGACCGGCTCCGCCGGTCCGGTCAACACCCCTAGGTGAGCTACTGCTGGGACTCGAGCGCGGCGGCCAGTTTCGCGGCTGCGGCCTGCACCTCCCGGGCGAATTGGAGCAGGGCTCGCCGTTCGATCGGGCCGAGGCCCGAGCCGACCTGCGAGGCAGGGCTCGGCGGTGTGACCTCGACTGCCCGGGACGTCGGTGGCATCGGGGGCCGGTCACCGACCACCCGCCGATCGTGCTGCGATCCCGACTCCACGAGCGCCTGGACTTCGTCGGCTCGCCTCGACCGCTTCTCACCGTGGAACCATTGGCGGACGGTTCGAGGGTCAACGCCCAGCGCCTCGGCGAGCTCGAAGTCGCCGCCCCAGTCACCGAACACGTCAAGCCACTGGGCAACCTGATGATCGGTCTCCTCCAGACCGTGCCACAGTTCCACGCCCCACAACCGGCCCCACCTCGGGGCGAAGTCGAGTCCCCGCCGGAGCTTCTTGCTCCTGGCGAGGCGTGAGCGCTGGAGACGGTCGGGGACTGCGGCACCGCGCAGCCAGCGCACGGCGTCAGCTCTGTTGGCCGTCGGACCGGCCGCCCGGGCGACCGCGGTCGGCGGGTTCCCCTCGAGAAACTCCTGGGTGTGTCGATCGAAGAGCTCAGCAGGGGTTGCGGCGGTAGTCATCGTGTTGTCCGCTCGACGTCATCAGCTCCATCGTTGCACATGAATGATCCCCGGGAGACATGCCAGCCGGCGAGACCGTCGACGTCGTTCTCCCCGCCAGCAACGAGACCCCCACTCGTAGGCCGTGATCCGGAGATCCCTAGCATCATCGCTGGGCCTACGGGGTCTAGGGCTCGTTGTGGATGATGGCTTTGAGTCGATCTTCGATGTGCTTCTGCCAGAATGTGACCACGGTCGGGTTCCCTTCGAATCGGCCCAGTATCTGGGACTTGAGGTGTGACAACTCGATGATCATGCGCTGAACACCAGGGCTCAGGCTGGACGCCATGAAACCCTGGTGTTCGTGGAGGCCGCCGAGCGTGTAGGGAACGATCTCGAGCTGTGTGGCGAGCCGCAGTACGTCGGGCTGGCTGCGAGGTCCGCGTAAGGTCTGCAGGATCCGGGCCAGGTCGAACATGTCCTGGCCAGGCCCATCATGAATCCACGCCCGAACCTCGGGGCACCTGGTCAAGACGTTCTCGGTCATCGTGCGGACCTTGGCGAGGTCCTTTGCCCGGACCCCTGAGATCGACCGAGTCAGGTAGTTCAGGATGGTGGTACCGGGATGGGCCGTCGGTGTGGTGATCCTGCCCTGGGTGGACAGCTGGAAGGTCTCGAAGGTTCCGGTCGTGATCGGCGCTCGAAAAGGGTAGAGGGCCTTGAACCCATCGATGCCAACGACCTGTCCCCGCTCATCGTAGGAGGTCGTGACGTAGCGATCACCGAGGAAGATCCTGGCCGTGCTCCGCAGCGGCTGGCCCCGCTGCCTCTGCAGATCTGCGATGGTCTTCAGCCCGAAGATGCTGATCTTCAGCTCATCACCAATCAACTCTTCCGCCAGCGCCTGAATGCTGTCGATCTGTTCCTGATCGGTGGAGAGAACCAGCGTGTCCATGTCTCTGAGAGAGCCGTCCGGCCTCAATATCGGCAGGTCACAGACTGCTGGTGCTTCGATCGTGCGGGCCGCCAGGTCGATGACCGTGTGTTCGTTCAACAACGCCGCTGAACCGTTACCCCCAATGATCTGGACCGCTGGGAGGTCGGCTCGGTCGCTGAGCGCTCGAACGAACGGCTCCATGATCAAACCGCAGGTTCTCTCTCGCATCAGCAGCCTCCACCTGCGCCGGTCGTTCCCCGTGTCGCCTCTAGCTCTCGACCAACTCTGAAGCCGATCAATACCGACATAGTACGATTCTCGCCGAGCCAGCCGCCGAGCCCACCACCCTCCAACTCGCCGATCTCCCGTCCGCCAACAGGCCCGACCAAGGATCTAGCGGCGCCGCGATCAGTGTGGTTTCGGGGCCTCGGGGCCCGGCCGACGTCGTCGAGAACGTCGATCACTATAGGTTCGACGTTCGAACGTCGGCGGCGGCCGCTCGATGGCCGCGTCAGACTTGCAGGGTGAAGCTCGTGATCCCTGGGACGTCGTTCCTCGACAGTTACTGCGCCGCGCTACGGCAGGGCTGGTCGCCGAACACGGTTCGACCGGAGGTTGCCATCGAAGAGCTCGAAGCCATCGCCGCCGACGCCGAGGGGTTCCTGCGCTGGAAATCAGATCTTGAAGGAAACGGCCCGCCCGTCCGTCAAGCCGATGGCTCACTCGAGCCTCGATTGCCGGGCTTCTCCCGGTGGATGTGGGATGGCGAGTTCTGCGGCTCGATCAACTTTCGGTGGCAGCCGGGCACGACCGAGCTGCCACCGGTCGTCCTTGGCCACATCGGCTACAACGTCGTCCCGTGGAAGCGACGTCAGGGCTACGCGACCGTGGCCCTGACCCAACTGCTCGACGAGCTCGACGAACTGGAAGTCGTCGAGCTCCCCTTCGTCGAGCTGACGACCGACGACAACAACATCGGATCCCAGCGGGTCATCGAAGCAAACGGTGGCCAGCTCGTCGAGCGGTTCGAGATGCTCGACGAACAAGGCGGTGGTATCGGTCTCCGCTACCGCATCCCTCGGTAGCGGCCCGAGCCACCCGGCCAGTCGAACAAACGATTGTTGTCGATCGCGAGCAGTCAGGCGCGTGACCGAGTTGTGCTCCTGCCCGCCGGAGCAGGACGAGCGGGATTCGTTGAGCATTGGGAGCTGACCCGTTTTGATACGGTGTCGCATGCTGTCAGCGGGCGACCGGCTCCAGCGGTCACTGACCCTACGTCACGTCTTCGCGCTCAGTACCGGGGCTATGTTCAGCTCCGGCTTGTTCTTGTTGCCGGGGCTGGCGGCGGAGAAGGGCGGCCCTGCAGCCGTTCTGGCCTACCTGATCGCCGGGGTGTTGGCGGTACCGGCCATGCTCAGCGTCGCCGAGCTGGCCACCGCCATGCCCCGGGCCGGTGGGGCGTACTACTTCCTCGAACGAGCGCTCGGACCGGCGGTCGGAACCGTGGCCGGTGCCGGGACCTGGCTCTCGCTCGTCCTGAAGGACGCGTTCGCGCTCGTAGGCATGAGCGCCTATCTCAACATCGTGGTAGACGTCGACTCGAAGCTGCTCGCGATAGCGCTGATCGTGGTCTTCACCGCGGTGAACATCGTCGGTTCGAAGACCAGCGCTGTCCTGCAGCTGGTCCTCGTCGGCTTCGTGCTGATCGTGATGACCTGGTTCCTGCTCGCCGGTCTGCCGGAGGTCGGGCGGAGCGACGGCACGCTTACGCCGTTCTTCGAAACCGGCGTGTCAGGCGTTGTCGCGGTCGTGGGCCTCGTGTTCGTTTCCTACGGCGGGCTCACCAACGTGGCGAGCGCTGCCGAGGAGATCGAGGATCCGTCACGCAACGTCCCCCTCGGGATGGCCCTGTCGCTCCTCGTCGGCACGGTGGTCTACACCCTCGCCGTTCTCGTAGCCGTCGCGGTCGTGCCAGCCGATGAGCTACACGCAGACCTGGCGCCGATCCACACCGCAGCGGAGAGGGTCCTTCCTGCGTTCGGCGCCGTGCTCGTCGTACTCGCCGCCCTCGCCGCCTTCTCCTCGGCGGCCAATGCGGGGATCCTCGCGGCCGCCCGCTACCCGATGGCGATGAGCCGAGACGGACTCCTGGGTGCGCGGTTCCGGGAGCTGAGCAGGTTCTCCACCCCGTCGCTGGGCATCATCGTCACCGCTGCCGGCATAGCGGCCGTCGTACTCATCTTCGATGCTGGCGCCATCGCCAAGCTGGCGAGCGCCTTCATCCTGCTGACGCTCGGTCTGGTCAACCTGGCCGTGATCGTGCTCCGGGCCAGCGGGATCCGCTCCTATGCGCCGCGGTTCCGGGCCCCGCTCTTCCCCTTTCTCCAACTCGGAGGGATCGGTATCTCGGTGTTGCTCATCATCGAGCTCGGCCCTCTCAGCCTCGGCCTCGTCGCCGCCGCCATCGTCCTCGCTCTCGGCTGGTACCAGTTGTACGGACGGCCCCGAGCCACCAGGTCCGGCGCCATCTACCACGTGTTCGAACGATGGGGGCGGTCGGCCGATCGCAGTCTCGATCGCGAGATCAGCGCCGCTATGCAAAGCCACGGGTTGCGACCAGACGACGAGTACCCGGGCCTCATAGCTCGCGCGGCGGTGATCAGCATCCCCGACGGGGCCGACATAGCGGAGGCCGCCCAGCGAGCCTCGCACGTCTTGAGCCGGCGCACCGGAGTGGCGCCCGATGAGGTGACCGCGCGATACCTCGAGACCGGCTCACTGTGGATCCAGCCGTCGGAGCATCACCCAACAGCGACCCCCGTCGCGTTCTTCGAGGCCGGCGACGACCACCTCGTGATCGCTCGAGCCGAGGCCGACGAGGGGATCCGAATCCCCGCCACCTGGGGAGGACACGGCGAGAGCGTGCGGACGCTGTTCTTCGTCGCCGGTTGCACGGATGACCCGGGCCGAGCGCTTCGCCTGACCGGCGAGCTGGCCGCCTACCTTCATGCTGACACCGGAGAGATCGCCGATGCCGTCTACGAGACCGACGTGAAGGCGGCACTGCTCCCCGGGCTCTCGATCATCCAGTATCCGCTGCTGCCCGAGCTGCCGAGCCGCGTCCTGATCGGTCAGCGCGTCGACCAGCTGGTCCCACCCAAGGGCACGCGTCTGGAGGCGATACGTCGCAACGGCAAGGTGGTGCGCGCCGACGGCGACGTCGCACTAGAAGCCGACGACCAGCTGACCGTGATCGGGCCTCCAGGAGAGCTCCCGGACGCCGACGAGCTGGCCTCCGTCCTCCTGCCCGACCAACGGACACCTGAACCGAGACGAAAGCCCTGATCAACGACGACGATGGCGATACCGCCAGCGACGTCTTCAGCCTTGTCCCTCCACCGCAGATCGTTCCGTCGTGCGTGCGATGTCGGGTTCGACCTGGCTCTAGGGTTCCAACGGAACGGCAGGATGCCAAGGCATGAGGACTTCGGCCGCCTTCTTCAGGGCCGCGAGAACATCGAGGTCGGTGTGACAGCGGCGCTGGTCGGCGAGACGTTTCGTGACCGTCGAGCTGAGGGCGTGAGTCACATCGTGGCGAATCGTGGTTCGCTCGGCGCCAACTGGACCGAAATCGTTCTCGCCGAAGCCAGCCACCCATTCGTAGGGGACGTCGTGACGGCAACGGTCGACATCTGAACAGCCACTGTCTACTCGGTTCTCGACTGGGCGTCGGTCGGCCCGTCACCGATCTGGGATGCTGGCTGGGTGAGAGCTGCGGGTCGGCGGGTTCGGTTGATCGTGCACCCTGAGGGCGAGCTGCTCGGTCCGTTCGACGTGCCGGAGCCATGGTGGCCGGAGACGGCATCGATCGTCGAGGCCGCCCGCCGTGCAACCGGGCGTGAGCTCGTCGTGCTGCGACTGATCGAACGGCGCAATGAGCGAGCCGGAGGCGATGTGACCTACCTGGCCGAAGACAGTGCTCGGGCCGGTGTAGCAGAGCGGTCCGACGACCCCTGCCGGATGAGCTGGGCCCGGCCAGGTGGCGCGTTGGCCGACGTGGACTGGGCCCGAGGCCGTCTTGCCTGTCCCGTCGATGCGGTCCAGGTCAAGTCGTGGAACCTGTCGTCTCTGTGGCGCTTGGACGGCGCCGACAACCGGTGGTGGCTCAAGGTCGTTCCCCCCTTCTTCGCCCACGAAGGCCGACTCGTCGTCTGGCTGAGGGGCCGAGGTCACCCAGTGCCGGCGCCGGTTGACGTCGACGGGCCTCGGCTCCTGATGGCTCACGTCGACGGGACCGACGGGTTCGGGGCCGGGCGGGCCGAGGAGCGCGCACTCATCGATGCCCTGGTCGATCTCCAGCTCGATGCGATGGCTCACGTCGACAATCTGGTCGAGCTCGGCGTGCCCGACTGGAGGGTCGAGCCATTCACCGCTTTGGCGTCGGCCACGGTCGAAGCGAGAGCGGCCGAGCTCAATCCGACGGAGCTCCAGAGCCTGCGCCGACTGGTTGCCGACATTGCGCACCGGCTGGCATCGGCTGCTGCGGCCGGTGTTCCCGACTCGATTGTTCATGGCGACCCCCATCCCGGTAATGCCCGGTTCGCCGACGATCTCCGATCGTTCACCATCCTCGATTGGGGCGACGCCACGATCGGTTGTCCGTTCCTCGACTTGTCGCGCATGGCCTCGTCGACCCGCGCCTGGCTCGAGCGATGGTCCAGGGCGTTGCCCGGAGCCGATGTGGACGCCGCCTGGCGAGTGGTGCGCCCGTTGGCGGCGCTACGCGATGCCGTGGTCTACGAGCAGTTCTGCGACAACATCGAGCCCAGCGAACGGGTCTATCACGACCTCGACGTCGCGCCGTCGCTCCGGCAGGCGGCCCGGCTGGCCGCAGCCTGAACGACCTGGCGATCGTCAACGTCGGCCGGCTCAGGTCAGCTCCGAGATCTCGAAGAGGTGACCGTCTGGATCGCGGAAGAAGGCCCGGATCTCACCGCCGCGGTCGACCGGTGGGGTGAGGAACTCTGCCCCCCGCTCGCCGAGTAGTCCGAAGGTGCGCCGACAATCGTCCACTCGGAAGATGATCTGGCCGCTGACCTGGTTGGGGTCGTCGGGTGGGCCCAGAGTGACGGTCGGCTTGTCCGGGGTTGGCTCACCGCCGGTCACCAGCAGCAGCCAGTTCCCCATGAGGTCCAGCACGACCGATGTCCCGCCGTACTCTCCGTGGACCGTTGCGTCCAAGACATCGACGTACCAGTCTCGGCTCGCAGCAGCGTCGACCACCACCAGCATGTGCGTCAGCGCCTCAGCCTCGAACCGATCCATGTTGGGGACCGTACCTCACGGTTCGCTGTCGTAGCGCGAGTACCGTTGCTCGGTTGGCGACCGGCGATCCCCTCAGCCAGCGGCTCGTGGGCGTTCTCTCGATCGACGCTCCGATCATGCAGTCTGGTATGGCTGGCGTCGCCGGGCCCGAGCTCGTGGCCGCGGTTTCGAACGCGGGTGGCCTGGGATTGATGGCGGCGCTGAGGCTCCAGCCCGACGTGGTGCACCAGTCGATCCAACGCATCCGAGAGACCACCGACCGCCCATTCGGCGTCACTATCTGGCTGCACAGCGACGTTCGCGTGTCACCTGACCCCCCGGGGCGATCCCTGAGGACGTCGTGCGGGGATCACAGACGGTTCTCAACCACTTCCGCCCTCGTTTCGACTTGCCCCTGACCCTCGCTCGTCCACCACCAGCGACGGACCTCGTGGACGCCGCGCTGGAGGTCATGATCGAGGAGAAGATCCCCGTGTTCTCGGCGGGTCTTGGGATTCCCGAGCCAGACCTGATCGAGCGCTTCCACCGGGCAGGCACGAAAGTCGTCAGCATGGTGGCCACCGTCGAGGACGCCAAGACCGCTGTTGCCAACGGAGTCGACGTCGTTGCGGCGCAGGGCAGCGAGTCGGGTGGCCATCGAAGCTATGGCGTCAAACTCAAGCAGTCCGATCCCGCCCAGCAGTTGACCGTTGGCTCCAGCCATGGCCCGACGCTACGCAGAGATGGACAGCGCCTCCAGGGGAGGAGGTCACGTGCGAGACGGGTGCCGCGCGGTCGACGCGCTCGGGGCCAGGGTTCGGTCGGGCCGACGGAGCCCCGAACCCCGGGTCATCTGACCAGG
>JAOTYQ010000243.1 GCA_029861725.1 Acidimicrobiia bacterium
GTTCGGAACGGCACGACGATCGTCGGGCGGTCCAATGCTGCCCGCGAGGAGCTCCGCCGGGCCCGGTCGTAGGTGACCACCTGGGCCGGGGTGGCCTCGCCGGACTCGACCTTGCGGCTCAGGGCGTCCCACTCGTCGTAGAGGGCGTGGATGCCGCTGCCGAGGTCGACGGTGATGCCCTGGCGTGGGGTCTTGCGGACGTACATCCATCGGAGGATCGGGGCCTCCAGTACCCCGAGGGCGTCGGCCGGTGTCGGGACCGCTCCGGCGGAGCTCGACAGCTTGCCCATTCCCTTGATGCCGACGAACGAGTAGGCCTCGTACTCCGGGGGCTCGCCGCCGAACACGGAGGTCACCAGCTCGGATCCGACGCTGAAGCTCGACCCCGGCGAGGAGTGGTCGGCACCCCCGGCCTCGAAGGTCACCCCCTCATGGGCCCATCGCATCGGCCAGTCGACCTTCCAGACGAGCTTGCCGTGGTTCTCGACGAACAGATCGAACCGGCCGTGGTGGCCGCACGCCGTGCAGCGGTACTCGATCGGGTAGGTCCCCTCTCCGGGGGCGGCCGACTCGATCTCGGTGAGGTCTCGACCGCACGTCTGGCAGTAGACCTTGTACGGCCAGTAGTCGCCGCTGGTCTCTGCCGGCCCCGGATCGTCCTCGGCTCCTCCGGGCTCGAGGACGCGCTCGCCGTCGTCGGGTCCGGTGTCGCGGGGTTCGGCCTGAACCTCCAAGGTCCGGAACCGGTCGAGCACCTCGTTGATCGACCGGCGAGCGTCGATGGCCTGGATGATCTCGTCGCGGTAGGCGCCGTTGCGGTACATCTCGGTCTGGCTGATCTCGCGCACGGCGACACCGAGCTGGTGCATCGCCCGCCGCAACGGAGCTTTGAATCGCTCGGCGTAACTGCTGAGCTCACCGTACGGGTCGGGGACGGAGCTCAGCGGCCTGCCGATGTGCTCAGCGATCGAGGAGGGCACGCCGGCGGGAACCTTGCGGAGCCGGTCGTAGTCGTCCCAGGACAGCAGATGGTCGCACGCAATGCCGCGCCCTCGGATCTCCTCGGCGACGAAGTGGGGCACCATCAGCTCGCGGAGGTTGCCGAGGTGGATCGGCCCAGACGGGCTCATGCCGGAGGCGATGACGACCGGGCGGTCACCACCGGCTCCTGTCCGTCGTTCGTGGCGGCGGAGGACGCGGTCGGCCAGCTGAGCGGCCCAGTCGGGCTTCGCCCGCTTGGTTCGCTTGCCCTGCTCGGCCGTGCTGGCACCGGCGTGATCGCTCATAGCGATCCCAAGCGTAGGACGCTCCCACGGCCCCGAAGCGCCAAACGCCGGCGAGATTTACCAACGATTACGGCGGTGGAATACTGGCATCCCCATGTCGTCTCTCCTCCTCCAGCGACTGTTCGATGCCCTGTCGAACGGGGCGGTCTATGCCGCGCTGGCGCTGGCGCTGACGCTGGTGTTCCGCACGACGGGGGTGCTCAATCTCGCCCAGGGTGAGATGGCGATGATCTCGGCCTACGTCGCCGCCCTCTTACGGAGCGAGGCCGACCCGAGGTTCGCCTTCTCCGACTGGTTCGCCCGGCTCGGCACGCCCTGGCCGGTGTGGGCGGCAGTCGCCGCCGCCGTCGTGTTCGGGGCGCTGCTCGGAGCGGTCGTCCACCGGCTGATCATGCAGCCGCTAGAGGGCGAGACGCCGCTTCCCCAAGTCGGTGCTGCGCTCGGGCTGTTCCTGCTCATCAATGGTCTGGCGTTCATGTGGTGGGGCCCCCAGCTGCGCGACGTCGGGTCGCCGTTCCCCAATGAGATCGACGACCACGTCGTGCTGCTCGGGGCCCGGCTCCGCTACCAGACGATCGGCGTGGTTGCCACCATCGCCGCCGCGTTGGGCGTCCTCGCGTTCGTGCAGCGCCGCACGAAGCTCGGTCTCGCCTTTCGAGCGGTCATCTCGAACCCGTCGGGAGCGCGGCTCGTCGGGATCAAGGTCGGATCGGTGCTGATGATCGGTTGGGCGGTGGCCGCCGCACTGGGTGCGCTGGGCGGTGGCCTCATCGCCGGTCAGCTCTTCGTCGGCCCGGCGATGATGAGCCGGCTCATCGTGTTCGCGCTGGCTGCCGCCACGCTCGGCGGGCTCGGCAACCCGAAAGGGGCCCTGGTCGGCGGCTTCGCCCTTGCCGGCCTCGAAACGCTCCTCGTCGGGTACGTCTCCTTCGTCACCTCCGACGTCGCCCTGATCTACACGCTGGGCATCTTGATCATCGTGCTGCTGGTCCGGCCCGGCGGGATCTTCGGCACCGATGTCGCCTTGCGGCGGGCCGTGTCGTGACCGTGGCCACCACCGGTGATGGGAGGCTGTATCTCCCCGGTCGGGTCAAGGTCTACCTCGCGATCGCCGCGCTCGCCGTCGTCGTCGGCATCCCGGTCTTCGGCTCGACGCTCATGATCTTGCGGGCAACGGAGGTCGCGATCTTCTCCGTGGCCTTCGCCGGGCTACACATCCTGTCCGGCCGGTTGGGCCTGATCTCGGTCGGCCACGGCGCCTTCATCGGGATAGGAGCGATCGGCGCCGCCCACACCATCGACGACCTGGGCGTGCCGTATCTCCTGGCCCCCTTGGCCGGTGCGATCTGCGGTGCGCTATTCGGTGCCCTCATCGGGGTGCCGAGTCTGCGGCTGCCCGGGGCCTACCTGGCACTGCTCACCCTGGCGATGGCCATGGTCCTCCCGATCGCCATGCGCCAGATCGACGGACCGCTCGGCTACCGGGTCGACGGCGACCTCCACCCGCCGACCTGGACCGGGCTCGACCTGTCACAGATCAACGTGTGGCAGTACATCCTCGTCGTCGTCGTCGGCGCCGCAACGCTCGCGGTGCTACGGCTCGCTATCGGTGGGCGCTTCACCCGATCGTTGATCGCAGCCAGGGACGAGCCGACCGCTGCCGCCGCGTTCGGGATCAACGTGTCACGGGTGCGCCTCATCGGCGTGATCCTCAGCGCCGCCCTGGCCGGGACGGCCGGCGGACTGAGCCTCTACCCGACGCCGCTCGTCGCCGGCAGCCACTACCCCTTCAGCCTCTCGGTGTCGATGTTCGCCCTGATGCTGGCACTCGGGGCTTCTCGGCTGTGGATCGTACTTCCCGCTTCGATCGTGCTGGTGATGCTGCCCAACGCGTTGATCTCACTCGGGTGGCCGGTGTGGGAGCCGATCATCTACGCCGCCCTCCTGCTGCTGATGACCAGGGTCTCGCGGGGTCAAGGGCTGGTGTCGCTGTTCGAGCGGCCGCCGGCACCGGTGCCGATCCGTACCTCCGTCCCCACCCTCGAAGGACCCCGGTTCGGGGGCGGTGGCCGAAACCCGTTCCTCCTGACCGCCGAACCCCGAAGCCGGACCTGACCGGTGCCGGATAATCAAAGCAAGCAGGCGGTGCGAGACCGAGCCTGGGCGGCGCTGCGGGAGGCAGGGGCAGCTCGCTTTCCCGGCGTCGAAGGCCGCATCCCGAACTTCGTCGGGGCGGAGGCGGCCGCCGGCCGGCTGGCGGCGCTCCCCGAATGGGCGGCGGCGAGAGCGATCAAGGTCAACCCCGACTCACCGCAGCTCGCCGTGCGCAAGCGGGCCCTTCAAGACGGGAAGACCCTCTACATGGCCGTCCCGAAGCTCGCCTCCGAACGCCCGTTCTGGATGCTCGACCCCGACGAGCTGACGGTGCCTGCGCACAGGGCCGCGTCGATCAAGGGGGCGACCGAACACGGCCGCCCTGTCGCTCTCGATGAACTGGAGCGCATCGACCTCATCGTGTGCGGCTCGGTGGCGGCCGAGCGGGGAGGTGCCCGGCTCGGCAAGGGCGGCGGGTACGCCGACCTCGAGTTCGCCATCGCCACCGAGGCGGGCCTGGTAGGGCCCTGGACGACGATCGTGACCACGGTCCATCCCTCGCAGGTGCTCGATGACGACACGATCCCCGTCACCGACCACGACTTCCCGCTCGATGTGATCGTGCTGCCCGACGATGAGATCCGCACCAGCACGAGCTTGCCCCGCCCGACCGGGGTCGTCCCCCATCACCTCGATGCCGAGAAGCGGGCCGCCATCCCGGTCCTGGCCCGAGCGCGACGGACCTGAGCCGGTCAGACCGGCTGGACGTGCTGGGCGGCCGGTACCGCGCTCGACCACACCCGGTCGAACGCTCCCTGGTAGATCGTGAACAGCTCGCCCCCGTTCAATCGTCGGAGGTGGATGACGGGTGCGTGAGCGGCCGGCAAGCCGTAGACATGGGAGTTCACCAGCATCTCGTCGTCGAAGCGGAAGATCGAGTTGTAGAGCGTCGTGTCGTGGAGGCGGATGTCCATGCAGCCGTGCTCGATGTGGGGCTGGTAGAACGACATGGCGTTGCGGACCCGAGAGACGACCGCGTCGCCTATCCCTTCCTCGCTGCCCCGCCGGAGCAGCTCGGCGCCGTCGTGGCGGCCCATCAACAGCCGGACCGGGGTGCCGTCACGGACCTTGTCACACAGGATCTGAGGCAGGTCGGGCTGCTGCTCCGGGAAGAAAAGCCCGGCGTAGACGAGCAGGTCGACCCGATCGGTAGCGGTGTCGATCAGGCGCTTCCAGAAGTCCCGGGGGATCTCCGCTCGGCGGGGATAGATCCGGATCACCTCGGATTCCGACACCTCGGCCCGGCGATCATGGGGCATGGCCTTCGGCCACAGGTAGTTCTCGCTCTGGCGGAGTATCGCAGCCACTCTGCTGCGATGTTTCGGATACGGCAGGCGATCCTGGCTGACCCATCGCTCGACGGTCTTCGGATCGACGCCAACCTCGGAGGCGATGTCATGAGGGGCGCGTCCAGTACGGTTCAAGGCATCGCGGAGACGCTCGTTTGCCATCTCAGGCTCCGATCGGCGGGACGTCTGAGGACGTCCCTACTATGACCGAACGAGGCGGCCCTTGTACAGCCCGCTGTGGCCGATCCCGCCGCTGGATCGGGGATGATGTCTCCATGGAGACTGGAGCGGTGCACTACGGGTTGAATCGGTGGGACTGGCGAACACCCTCAGCGTTCGCCGTCGAGGTGGCACGAGCCGAGGAGGCCGGCTTCAGCCATGCCTTCCTTCCGGTGAACCCCCTGGCGGTGCCCGATCCCTACGTGTTTCTCGCCGCTGGGGCCGCAGCGACCGAGCGGATGGTCTTCGGGCCGTTGCTGGAGACACCGGTCCTGCGGCCACCGGCCGTGGCGGCCGGATCGATCGCCACGATCGATGCGATCGCTCCCGGACGGGCGATGCTCACCTACGGCGTCGGCGACACCGCCGTGCGGTGGCTGGGCCGACGGCCCGCCACGGTCGCCGAGCTCGAGGCCGCATGTCGCGACGCAAGGCGATACCTCGCCGGCGACGCGATCGATGTAGGCGCGGCGGCCCCGGCGCGGCTCCGCCACGCCCGCCCCGTCCCGGTCTGGTTGGCGGCCGGAGGGCCGCGGACGCTCCGGATGGCCGGCCGGGTCGCCGATGGCGTGTTCATCAGAGTCGGCACCCACCCGGCGAACCTCCGGGTAGCGGTCGATGCCGTTCGGGCCGGTGCGGTCGAGGCCGGGCGCTCCCTAGACGACGTCGATGTGGCCGTGATCGTCCACACGGCCTCGACCGAGGACCCGGCCGAGATACGGGCGCTGGCCCGGGCGATGGCCGCCGGCTTCTACGAGTACTCACCGGCGCTGTTCGACCAGGCCGGCTTCGAGTGGAACGGGCCCGACATCGAGGAGCTCAAGACCCAGATCTGGCCCGATTTCCACCACGCCGCCGACCTCGTCGCCGCCGGTCGTCTCGTCGACTTCCTGCCCGACGACGTCGCTCGCAGCTTCTCGTTCTGTGGGTCGACCGGCGAGATCGCCGAGCAACTCACCGCCGTGCTCGACGCAGTGCCGGAGGCGTCGATCGTGGTACCGCACCCGATCCCGACACCACGCTTCGGACACGCCCTCGACCACGTGACATGGTTCTCAGAGGGGGTCATCGCCAAGCTCTGAGCGGGGCGACGTATCAGAGGTGGGAGCAGCCGAGCATCAGCCGGAGGCCCCCGCCACGCCCAGACCAGAGCAGCCCAATACGAGCACCAGCGGAGAGACCAATGTTCGTGGTTTCCTTCATCGCGAGCTTCGTCGTGCGCCTCCTCACCGAAGCAGCACGGCGGAGCACCGCCAACCGCCGCTAGACCAGCTACCCCTCCGGATCCCGCGGCGCGGCGCCGCAGAGCGCACTCGCCCGGTTTGGCGGCCGAGCCTCGTCTCATGAGACAGTGACGCTACAACGCACTCTCCCGGGGGCTTGTGTCAGAAGGTTCCGATCGTTCCCCGAGAGGGCAGCCGCTGAGGAAGAGGTTCCCGTGATGACCAGTCCCGCAACCCTCCAATCCAGATTGGCCGAGGCACGGGCGGCCGTGAGCGGCGAGTACGCCTCCGTCGACCGGGTCGTGGACACCCTCCTCGATTTCCGCTCGCTGGCCGGTGATCGCGCCGACCTGCTGGCCGAGATCGACCGGGCGCTGGGCTCGATCCCAGGCAACAGCGTCACGCCGAACGAGTGGTGGCTGTCCCAGCTCGCCAGGCTGGAGGTCCAGCTCGGCCGGTCCGGCGACGGTGACCTCGAGGCACTGACGGCCGGCTGACCGCCGCCCGCAGTCCTCGGTTCGACGGCCGAGGCGGTTCGGCCCGATACTGGTGCAGGGGCCGACATGGAAGCTTGGCAACACGTCTTCGCCGACCGGGTGCTGACACCCGAAGCTGCCGCGTCGTTCGTCGCCGATGGTGATGTCGTGGTCGCAGGGCTGCCCGAGCCGACCGCGTTCCTCACCGCGCTCGGGGCCCGGCGCGAGCTCGCCGGAGTGGACGTGTTCATCCCCGCACCCCGGGTCGGTGGCGTCGCCGTCGCCCAGAACCCTGGATGCCGGGTGCTCACCGGGTTTCGGACCCAGATGCTGCGAAGGGCCGGGGTGCCCGCCGAGGTCCTCCCCGTCCGATTGCACGACTGGGGGGCGTTCTTCGAGCGTCTCGCTCCTCGGGTGAGCGTGATCCAGGTTGCGGCCCCGGACCTCGACGGCACGGTGCGTCCCGGCTCAGCGCTAGCGGCCAACGACGCGCTGGTCCACCGGGAGCGACGACCGGGCGACGTGGTGCTGGCACTGGTCAACCCGATCGTGCCCCAGATCCGGGGCGAGGCGTTCCGGGTCGAGGACTTCGACGGGCTGATCGATCTCCCGCTCGAGGCCGAGGCGATGCCGATCTTCGACGAGCGAAAGAAGCCCGATCATCTGGAAGCGTTCGTCGGCGCCCTCGACGAGCTGATCCCCGATGGCTCGACGCTGCAGGCTGGGATCGGTGGGATCGCCGAGCGGGCGCTCTACCAGCTCGGCCACAAGCGAGACCTCGGCGTCCATACCGAGGTGCTCGGCGCGGGGCTCGGTCACCTCATCGAAACCGGGGTCGCCACGGGTGCCTGCAAGACCGTGTTCCCGGGTGAGGCCGTGTTCACCATCGCCCTCCCGGAGACCTTCGACCTGGTCGACGCCAACCCCCGAGTCCGGATCGAGCCAGCCCGCATGGTGCTCGATCCCGCCGTCGTCGCACGGAACCATCGGATGCGGTGCGTGAACTCGGCGCTGGAGATCGACCTCTGGGGGCAAGCGAACTCCGAGATGATCGACGGGGAGCAGTACAGCGGGGTCGGGGGCCAGCTCGACTTCCTCCGCGGTTGCTCGCTCTCCAACGATGCGCTGGCGATCCACGTGCTCCCATCGACTGCGGCTGGGGGCACCAGGTCGAGGATCGTGACCCAGATCGACCGGAACGCGGTGACCGGTACCCGCTACGACACCCAGGTGGTCGTGACCGAGCATGGGATCGCCTGGCTGCGGGACGCAACCGTCCGGCAGAAAGCGCAGCGCATGATCGCCATAGCCCATCCCGAGTTCCGAGCCGAGCTGACCGACGACGCCAAGCGCCTCGGAATCGTGTAACGGCGACGCAGCTAGCCGCGATCGGCGTCGTTGCTCGCAGCGAGGTGAGCGCGGATGACCCCGGCCGAGGCGTCGAGCATCCGGCCCGAACCGGTGACGGCGGTGGGCACGGTCTCGTTGCCGTCCCGATAGGAGGCTACGAACTTCGCCGCCGCTGGATCCTTCCAGATGTTCACCCATGACACGTCATGGCGGGCGCTGCGAAGGCCGACCTTCAGCACCG
>JAOTYQ010000244.1 GCA_029861725.1 Acidimicrobiia bacterium
AGGGGCCAGTCCGCGAAACTGGCGAATGCCCAGAAGCCAAGTTTCGGTAGGAGTGTCGGGTCGGCTTGAAGCGTGGCAAGCCAGAGGTCTCGACCAGGAGGACCCTCGCCTGATCGGTCCCTTTCGGTCGAAGGTCGTCTTCGACCGCGCCGATGAGACCCTCCCTCCCGCGGTTTGACAGACCCGATCGCTGTCGTCGACGTCGATCGATGATCCCCGCACGCCGTTGCTGTCAGCTGGGTGGTGGGTAGCCGGCGGTAGTGATGACATCGCCACGGGTGGCCTGCTCGTTGGATCCGCGTTGGCGGAGCATCTCGGTGAACTGGTGGATGGGTTCGGAGGCGGTGGTGTCGCTCCACGACGCATAGGCGTCTATCTATCCGAGCTCGAGAGTGCATGGTCGCGTCTGCGCGACGTGCGACCGCGAGATCAGCCCTGCCTGCTCGAGCAGCTTCAGGTGCGAGGAGATCGTGGGTTGTGTGAGTTCAAAGCACTGGACGAGCTCGGAGACCGTTGCCGTCCCTCCAGCGAGGCGCTCGACGATACGCGCGGGCTCGGATCGTTCCAGGCCCTCGGCCTCTTGGCTCGCGGCGCTGCGTACGATCTACGAGCAGATCGTCGAGCACCAGCGCGTCGTTTACACGGAGCTGTACGACGGCTGGCCCGAGGGTACGACGATGGTGACGGCGACGTTCGTCGATGCGGAGGGCGAGACGAAAGCCACGGTTCAGATCGAGTACCTGAGCGAGGAGGCCCGGGATGCGGCCATGCAGCCGGGGTTCGAGGAAGGCTTCGCAGCGTCGTACCAACACCTAGACGAGCTGCTGCCAGGGCTCGTTGCCTGAGTAGGACACGGCTCGAAGTCCACCTACGAGATCGGCTCTGGCACGAGGCGCTGACGGCTACCGGTGGCCGCCCCAGGACAGCTGGGAGGTTAGGGACTGTCGCGTAGCTCGCGGCGGAGGATCTTGCCCGAGGCGCTCTTGGGGATGGCGTCGACCACCTCCAGGACCCGGATCTGCTTGTAGTTGACGAGGTGCTCGCCGACGAGCTCTTGGATTTCGTCGAGGGTCACCGTCTGATCGGGCATCGCCACTACGAACGCCTTTGGTAGCTCACCCGCCTCGTCGTCGGGCACCCCGATCACGGCCACGTCTGCCACCTTGGGGTGGGTGACGAGCAGCGCCTCCAGCTCGGCCGGCGGCACCTGGAAGCCCTTGTACTTGATCAGTTCCTTCAATCGGTCGACGATCGAGACGTGGTGGTGCTCGTCGATGATGGCGACGTCTCCGGTGTGGAGCCAGCCCTCGCTGTCGAGCGTCTCGGCCGTCGCCTCCGGGTTGTTGAGGTAACCCTTCATGACCTGTGGGCCCCGGACCCACAGCTCGCCCCTCTCGCCGACGCCCTGATCCTCATCCGTTGCGGGATCGACGATCCGGGTCTCGGTGTTGGACACGGTGACCCCGCTCGTCCCGGGCCGGTAGTCACCCTCGACGGTGCAGTGGCTCACTGGGCTCAGCTCGGTCATGCCGTAGCCTTGCACCACTTCGCAGCCGACACGGGCGCTCGCCTCGGCTGCCAGCTCCGCTCCCAGTGGTGCGGCACCGGAGAAGATCTGGCGTAACGACGACAGGTCGTAGTCGTCGACGATCGGGGCCTTGGCTAGGCCGAGCACGATCGGCGGCACGGCGAAGAAGCGGGTGACCTTCAGGTCCTGCACGGCCTCCAGGGCCTCCACCATGTCGAAACGGGGCATCGTGACCACCGTCACCCCATTGGCCAGGAGCCCGTTCATCAGTACCTGCATCCCGTAGATGTGGAAGAACGGCAGGGCGGCCAGCGCCACTTCGTCGTCGGTGTAGAAGATGGCGTGGCGGCACTGTTCGATGTTGGCCACCAAATTGCGGTGGGTCAGGATCACGCCCTTGGGCAGGCCCGTGGTCCCCGACGAGTAAGGCAACACCACCGTGTCGTTCTCGAGATCCACCGGAACTTGCTCGATCGGCTCATCGAAGAGGTCGGTCAGGGGCACGGCCCCTCGGTCGTCGCCATCGTCACCCCCGATGACGATGACCTCAGTGACCGCGGTGCCCTCGGCGGCCTCCAGCGCCGTGGCCAGGAACGGCGCAACGGTGACGAGGATCGACGCCGCGGCGTCGAGGAGTTGGAAGCGGACTTCCTCTGCGCCATACGTCGGGTTGATGGTGGTCACGGCCCCGCCGGCCACCGCCGCACCGTGGAACACGACGGCGTATTCCGGGATGTTCGGCGCCATCAGCCCTAGCACCGACCCGGGACCGAAGCCGCGGGCCTGGAGCCCCCCGGCCAGGGAGTGAATGGCGTCGCCCAGCGCGGCGAAGGTGTAGGAGCTGGTACCGGCGGCATCGCGGATGGCGACCCGGTCAGGCAGCTCGGTCGCCTTCCGCAGCACATGGCTCGTGATCGTGACCGCTGGGATCTCAACGCTCGGTAGCGGGCTGGTGTGGATGATGCTGCTCATGACTCCCTCTTCGTTTTGGTGGTGCGGCGGGCCGTGGACCAGGAAGCAGCTGATCCACGGCCGAGACTACCGCTCGGTAGTGCGTTCGGCGGCCGACCGATGAGGTCGTGCCGGGGCCGGATCGACTGGCCAGTTTGGTGACGGCTCGCTGTCGCGCTGCGATCAGGTGGTCTGACCGGCGAACTGCGCTTGGTAGAGGTCGGCGTAGTGCCCGCCCCGGGCGAGGAGGTCGTCGTGATTGCCCTGCTCAACGATCCGGCCCTCGTGCATGACCAGGATGACGTCCGCCCCCCGGATGGTGGAGAGCCGGTGGGCTATCACGAAACTGGTCCGCTGGGACCTCAGGGCGCTCATGGCCTCCTGGATGAGCACCTCGGTTCGGGTGTCGACCGAGCTGGTGGCCTCGTCGAGGATGAGGATCGACGGGTCGGCCAGGAAGGCACGGGCGATCGTTACCAGCTGCTTCTCGCCAGCGCTTATGTTGTCACCCTCGTCATTGAGCACGGTGTCGTAGCCGCCGGGTAACGAGTGGACGAACCGGTCGACGTAGGTCACACGGGCCGCCTCCCGGATCTGTGCGTCGGTCGCGTCTGGATTGCCGTAGGCCAAGTTGTCGCCGATCGTCCCCCCGAAGAGCCACGTGTCCTGGAGGACCATGCCGATCTTCGATCGCAGCTCTCGCCGGGGCATGGAGGCGATGTCCCGGCCGTCGAGGGTGATCGTGCCGGCGTCGAGGTCGTAGAACCGCATCAGCAGGTTGACGAGCGTGGTCTTGCCGGCGCCGGTGGGGCCGACGATCGCGACGGTCTGGCCGGGTTCGGCCACCACGCTCAGCCCTTCGATGAGCGGCGTGTGAGGGTCGTAGGAGAAGTGCACGTCGTCGAAGACGATGCGGCCCCGAAGCGGTGGCGGATCGACGGTGGCCGGCGGTTCGGCGGACTGCTCCTCGGCGTCGAGCAACTCCAGCACCCGCTCCAGCGAGGCGATGCCGGACTGGAAGGTGGCGGTCATCGAGGCCAGGTGGGTCAGCGGCTGAGAGAACTGCCGGGCGTACTGGATCAGCGCCTGCATCTCGCCGACGGTCATCGCCCCGCTGGAGATCCGCAGCCCGCCCACCACGGCGATGAGGACGAACTGCAGGTTCCCCATGAACACCATCATCGGCTGGATCAGGCTGGCGGTGAACTGGGCTGTGTAGCTCGCCTCGTAGAGCTGCTCGTTGTCGTCCCGGAACCGGGCCTCGACGTCCCGCTGGCGGCCGAAGCTCTTGACAACGGAGTGGCCGGTGAACACCTCTTCGGCTTGGGCGTTGAGGTCCCCGGTGTGGCGCCACTGGTCCATGAACCGAGGCCGGGCCCGCTGCCCGATCTGCTTCATCAGCCAGACCGACGTCGGCACGGTGGTCAGAGCGATGACAGCCAGGAGAGGTGAGATGATGATCATCATCGTGATCACCCCGATCAGCGTGAGCAGCGACACCAGGATCTGACTGGTGGTCTGTTGGAGGCTCTGTGAGAGGTTGTCGATGTCGTTGGTGACTCGGCTCAGCAGGTCGCCCCTGGCCTGGCGGTCGATGTAGCTCAGCGGCAAGTGGTTGATCTTGCGCTCGACCGACTCGCGCAGCGCGAACATCGAGCGCTGCACCACGCCGGCCAGGATGTAGGCCTGGGCGTAGCCGAGCATCCACGAGGCCACGTAGACCGCCCCGACGATGAACAGCTTCCGGTGCAGCGCCCCGAAGTCGATGCCGTCGCCGGTCACACCACTGACGATGATGTCGGTGGCCTGGCCGAGGAGTCGTGGACCGAGCACGACGAGGGCAACGCTGGCCACTGTCAGCACCAGCACTAGCGCCAGCAGGTGGGTCTCCTTGCCGAGAATCGTGCCCAACCGGCGGATGACCACCCCGAAGTTGTCGCTCTTCTCGGTCGGCATGCCAGCGCCGCCGCCGGGGCCGAAGCTACCCCGCCTGGCCTCTCGACCGGTGGTGGTCAGCACGTGTTGGTCGTCGTCCTGCGGTGACGCGCCGTCCGCTCCGGCGCTCATGCTGCCGCCCCCTCGCCCAACTGGGAGGCCACGATCTCTGCGTATGTCGGGCAGGTGGCGATCAGCTCGTCGTGGCTGCCCCGCCCCACGATCAGGCCGTCCTCGATCACGAGGATCTGGTCGGCGTCGACGATGGTGGACACCCGCTGGGCCACGATCAGCACCGCAGCCTGTCCCACATGAGGGGCCAGCGCATCCCGGAGTCTGGCATCGGTGGCCAGGTCCAGGGCGGAGAACGAGTCGTCGAAGAGGTAGATCTCCGGGTTGGCCACCAGAGCCCGGGCGATCGAGAGCCGCTGGCGCTGCCCGCCAGACACGTTGGTCCCGCCTTGGGCGATCTCGCTGTCCAGCCCGTCCGGCATGGCCAGCACGAAGTCCGCGGCCTGGGCGATCTCCAGGGCTCGCCACAGCTCGGCGTCGGTTGCCTCGGGCCGGCCGAAGCGGAGGTTCGACGCCACCGTGCCGGAGAACAGATAGGCCTTCTGCGGCACGTAGCCGACCTTGCCCCAGAGCAGATCCGGATCGAGATCCCGCACGTCCACCCCGTCCACGAGTACCGTCCCCTCGGTCGCGTCGAACAGCCGAGCGACCAGGTTGACCAGCGTGGTCTTGCCGGCGCCGGTGCTGCCGATGATGGCGGTCGTCTGGCCCGCCTCGACCCGGAACGAGACGTCGCACAGCACCGGGTGCTCGGCTCCCCCATAGCGGAAGCTCACCTCCCGGAACTCGAGCGTGCCGTGCTCGGGCACCGAGGTGACCGGGTCGAGGGGCGCCCGAACCGAGGATTGGGTGTCGAGCACCTCGACGATGCGCCCGGCGGCGACGGCTGCCCTCGGGATCATCGACACCATGAACGTGGCCATGACCACGGCGATCAGGATCTGGATCAGGTAGCTGAGGTAGGCGACGAGCGAGCCGACCTGCATCTGGCCGTTGCTGATCCGGTCGGCTCCGATCCACAGCACGCCCAAACTGGAGATGTTGACGATGAAGCCGACCGTCGGGAACGTGGCGGCCATCAATCGGCCGGCCCGGAGCGACGTGTCGGTCAGCTCGGCGTTGGCCTCGGCGAAACGGGCCGACTCCTCCGGCTCCCGTACGAAGGCCCGCACCACCCGAATGCCGGCGATCTGCTCCCGTAGCACCCCATTGACCCGGTCGATCCGCAGCTGCATCTGCTGGAAGGCCGGCACCATGCGGGCCACGATCGCTCCCAGCAGCAGCACCGTCCCCGGAAGGGCGAACACCAGCACGATCGACAGTCCAACGTCCTCCCGCACAGCCAAGATGATGCCGATGACCATGGTCAGGGGGGCGGCGACCATCATCGTGGCAGCGATGACCACGAGCATCTGCACCTGCTGAACGTCGTTGGTGATCCGGGTGATGAGCGACGGGGCCCCGAACCGCCCGACCTCCCGGGCCGAGTAGTCGGTAACCTGGTGGAACAGGTCTCGGCGCACATCTCGACCGAAGCCCATCGCGGCCCTGGCCCCGAACCACACCGCAGCGGTCGCGAACACGATCTGGACAACGCTGAAGCCGATCATGACCGCGCCGGTTCGCCAGATGAACCCGTTGTCGCCAGCGAGGACGCCGCGGTCAATGAGATCGGCGTTCAGCGTTGGCAACGCCAGCGTCGCCGAGGTCTGGATGGCCTGGAGCACCACGATCAGACCCAACGTCGTCTTGTAGGGCGCCAGGTGGGTGCCGAAGAGTCGCCGGAGGCTCATTGGCTGACTTTCCTGTCGCAGGCGACGACGTCCAGCCAGGGACGTTCCGCTGACAGGCGGAACTCCGTGGCGACGGCCTCCGGACATCGGGCGCTCACGGCTCGACTCCGTTCCCGTGGAGGAAGATGTCGACGATGTCGGCCGCTCGGCGAGGCTCGGCCGCCAACATCGGGTGAGTGAGGGCCAGGGTGAGGGCCCGTAGCAGGCGGGCCGCATCCTGCGGGTCGGTCCTCAGGCGATCACGTTCGGCGGAGAACAGGGCGATGAGAGCCGGACTGTCCGGCAACCTCGTGTGACCGGACGGATGGCGGTGGTGCCCGATCTGGGACAGCAACCGCCAGATGTCGACGATGCGTCGCTGGATGAGCTCGGTGGCCAGGATGAGACGCCGCTCGAACGGGGCTGACGGGTCGAGGTTGGCGATAGCCTGCTCGAACGGCGCCTGATCCATGGCCGTCTCGAGGGCCGCTGCCAGCAGTTCGTCCTTATCGGCGAAGACATTGAAGATCGTGCCCTCGGAGACGCCGGCCGCGCCGGCCACCTGGCGGGTGGTCACGGCGGTCCCGTGCTCGATGAGCAGCGGCAGCGCAGCGTCGATGATGGCGGCTCGGCGCTGGTCCGGTGGCAGCGGAGGGGCACGCTTGACAGGCGCCGATGACGGGGGTGCGACCGACATTCTGGCAGGCTAGCGGACTGAGTAAGTACTCACTCAGTTGCGGTGTGCCCATCACCCTCCCAGGTCAGTCCGTGATGGCCACGGCCTCGATCTCGACGAGGTACTCGGGCGCCGCCAGCGCGGTGACTCCAACGAGGGTGGACGCCGGCGGGTTGTCGGTCGGGAGGTGTCGGCCTCTCGCCTTGCCGATGATCGCCCGGTGCTCAGGTTGGTAGTCGACGACGTAGGTCACGATTTTCACCACATCGTCGAAGCTCGCCCCGGCGTCGGCCAGCGCGATACCGAGGTTGACCATGACCTGCTCGGTCTGGGACGCTAGATCGCCGCCGCCGACGAGGGCACCCTCGGCATCGATGGCCACCTGACCCGAAACGTACACGGTGCGGGCACCACGGCCGGTCACCACCTGCGTGTAGGTCGGATTGTTGGCCAGTCCAGTCGGACGGAGGTGTTCGATCTCGGTCATCCACTCAGCCTTGGTGGCGCCGTCGTCGACGTCAAGCACACCACTCGAGGAGGGGGGTCGCTCGGGCCTTGGGGCGCATGATGGCCGATCCTCGTCGCCGTGATCGTCGGTGTCAGGCCGATTCCCGGCGCCGGTCGATGGCCTCGCCGTTCACCGGTGAGAGGCCGACAACGGGTATGTCCCGGTCGGTCCGGCGCTCGTAGTCGGCGTACATCGGGCTGGTGGCCACGATCTGGTCCCAGACTGCCGCTTTCTCGCTCTGGTCGA
The DNA here is from genome assembly GCA_029861725.1 of Acidimicrobiia bacterium. Lineage (GTDB taxonomy): Bacteria > Actinomycetota > Acidimicrobiia > Acidimicrobiales > SZUA-35 > CADEDH01. Next base: position 7,689 of record JAOTYQ010000244.1, read on the forward strand.
GGGTGCGGGCGTTCATGGTTTGGACATGGGTTCCGCGGGTTACCTCGACCTCGGGATTGGCGACGAGGTTCAAGTACCAGGCTGGGTGCCGGTCGTCGCCGCCGTAGGAGGCGATGATCAGTAGCTCGCCGTCCGACTTGAGATAGGTCAAGGGCGTGGTTCGACGCCGGTTGGTTCGACGCCCCACCGTCGTGAGCAACAGCACGGGCATTCGTCCCATACGGCGCCCGATCCAGCCACCGCTGAACCGGTAGAGGAACTCGTGCTGTGCCGACATCGAGCGGGCGAGCTGGTCTTTGAGGGCCATGGATCCTCATCGTAGGTAGCGCGGTAGCTCGGCGACGATTTGTGGCAGACCCACCGTCGCGATCGGGGGTGCGTGACCGGGCGTGGGATCTATCGAGGCGGTGTCAGATTTCGAGGCCGACGGCGGCGACCGGGGTGGTCATCGTCATCTGGGGTGGGCCTTCGACGAGCGGGCCGAACGACGCCATGGCCGCCTGCATCGCCTCGCTCTGACCGTGGCTCTGCATCGACTCGGCG
>JAOTYQ010000245.1 GCA_029861725.1 Acidimicrobiia bacterium
CGCCACCAGTCCGGCGAACCAGCCAGCCCAGAGCGCGACCTCGGCCACGACCGGGCCCGGGTCGTCGAAGCGGTCGATCGCAGGGCCGACCCCGGAGCCGACGACCAACGGAGCGATCAGCCACAGGACGCGCAGGGGCCACAAGCCCACTCGGTCGAGCACGGCCGCGACATCGGGGGTGGGGGACCAACCGGCCATCGCTCCAAGTGTGCCGGCGTCGAGCCTCGAACGGGGCACCGGAACGGGTCGGCCCATCGGCCGCCCGGCCGGCCGATGGAGCGTCACCGGCGGTGGCTAACCTCGGTCCATGGCCCCAGGCGACCAGCCCCTCTCCACCGGTCCATCCGCCGCCGGAGCCCCCGACGGAGCCGATCTGTCCATCGCGGCCAGGGCCGCCGAGCTGCGCGACCTGATCGCGTACCACAACGAGCGCTACCACACCCTCGACGCTCCCGAGATCCCCGACGCCGACTACGACGCGCTGGTCCGCGAGCTCCAAGCGATCGAGGAACGACATCCGGAGCTGCGCACCGAGGACTCACCGACGCGAGCCGTGGGTGGCGCCCCCTCGGCCACGTTCGCCCCGGTCGAGCACGAGCTACCGATGATGAGCCTCGACAACGCGTTCGACCGGGGCGAGCTCGATGCTTGGGCCGAGCGGGTGGCGAAGGGCCTCGACCTCGGCGACGCAGCAGCCCCGGTCGGTTACCTGTGCGAGCTCAAGATCGACGGCGTCGCCTGCTCGTTGCGTTACGAGGAAGGTCAGCTGGTGCTGGCCGCCACCAGGGGCAATGGCCGAGTCGGTGAGGATATCACCGCCAACGTGCGGGGTATCGCCGCGATCCCGGACCGGCTCCGGGGCTCGTCGCCACCTCGGGTGGTCGAGATCCGGGGTGAGATCTATCTACCCGTGCCCACGTTCGAGGCCCTGAACGCCGCCCAGGAAGCGGCGGGCCTTCCCCGCTATGCCAACCCTCGCAACACCGCCGCCGGGAGTCTCCGGCAGAAGGACCCGGCGATCACCGCCAGCCGGGGCCTCGCCTTCTGGTCGTACCAGCTGGGCGTGGTCGAGGGCGGTCCCGGCCTCGAAGGCCACGGCGAAGCGCTCGACTGGATGGACGAGCTCGGCCTGCCGGTGAACCCGGAGCGGCGCCGGGTGTCGACGGTCGACGAGGTGGCGGCCTTCGCCGACCACTGGCTGGAGCACCGTCACGATCTCGACTACGAGATCGACGGGGCGGTGGTCAAGGTCGACCGGCTCGTGCGGCAGCGGGCGCTTGGCTCGACGGCCAAGGCCCCCCGGTGGGCGATCGCCTACAAGTTCCCTCCGGAGGAGCGGACGACCAAGCTGCGCGAGATCCAGGTCTCGATCGGGCGTACCGGCAAGGCCACCCCGTTCGCCGTGCTCGAACCGGTATTCGTCGGTGGGTCGACGGTCCAGATGGCCACGCTGCACAACCAGGATCAGGTCGAGCTGAAGGATGTCCGCCCCGGCGACACCGTGATCGTCCGCAAGGCCGGCGACGTGATACCCGAGGTGCTCGGCCCGGTCGTGGCCGAGCGGCGGAAGGGGCTGCGACGCTGGAAGATGCCCGATGCCTGCCCGGCGTGCGGCCACGAGCTCGTCCGGCCGGACGGGGAGGCCCACACCTTCTGCGTGAACCCGGCCTGTCCGGCTCAGCGGCAGACGAGGATCGAGCACTTCGCATCGCGGGTTGGCATGGACATCGAGGGCATGGGTGAGAGCCGGGTCCAGCTGTTCCTGCAGGAAGGCCTCATCGCCGACGTCGGCGACATCTACTCGATCGACTGGGACCGGGTGGCCCCGCTCGAAGGCTTCGGTCAGGTTTCGATCGACAACCTCCGGGCCGCCATCGAGGAGTCCAAGACCCGCCCGCTCGCTCGGTTGCTCGTCGGGCTGGGGATCCGCCACCTCGGTCCTGCCGGGGCCGAGGCGCTCGCCGGTTCCTTCGCCCACATCGACGACATCGCCGCCGCCACCGAGGAGGACATCGCCGCCATCGACGGGGTCGGTCCCACGATCGCCCGCAGCGTGGCGCAGTACCTGGCATCCGACGATGCCCGCGCCCTCATCGAGAGGCTCCGAGCGGCAGGGGTCAACCTGGAGGGCAGCGCACCCTCCGACGTGCCGAAGGTGCTCGCCGGGCTCTCCGTGGTGGTCACGGGCACGCTCGACAACTTCAGTCGGGATGAGGCGGCCGAGGCCATCAAGGTCCGAGGCGGCAAGAGCCCGGGGTCGGTGTCGAAGAAGACGACCGCCGTGGTCGTCGGGGCCGAGCCGGGGGCCTCGAAACTGAGCAAGGCCGAGGAGCTCGGCGTCCCGATGCTCGACGAGGACGGCTTCGCCCACCTACTGGAGACCGGCGAGCTCCCCGACGCTTGAGCGGCAGCGGCCTGGCAGCGCCATGGCTCCGCCCGCGCTCGGCCTACGGCCAGACGTCACCAGCCGGGTCGTTGCCCTCAGAGCACGTCGAAGGTGACCTCGGTCACGACGCAGCTCGCCGGCCCGTCCTCCAGGCGGTAGACGCAAGCTTGCATCACGTTGTTGGTGGCCCGCAGGATGTCGCCGTTCGGACAGTCGGCCTCTGGTCCGAAGGTGTACTGGGAGAGGGACCTGGTGGCCGTCAGCTCCCCGGTGATCTCGCCCTCCTCGTTGGTGACGACGTTCATCTGCTCGGGCGCGATCGTCACGCCGTTGATCGTCAACGTCGCGGCGTACCCGGGGATGAGATCGACCCCCACCGGCTCGCGGCACGCGCTCGCCTCGCCCGAGCGGGGCAGGAAGCCCTCGATCGGGCTGACGGGGGCGGGCGCGTCTTCAGCGGGGGCGGCTGCGGGTGAGCCCCCGGCACCGGAGCCCTCGCCAACGATCACGTTCGTCGACTCGTCGGGGAGCCGGTCGCCTTGGTAGAGGGCGCCGATGCCGAGGGCGGCGCCCGCAGCGACAACCAACGCCAGGGTCACGAGGCGCTGCTGCTTTCGATCGATCACCAAGCCATTGTGCCAAGGAGGGGTTCGCTCAGCTCCATCGACCCAATAGGCTGCTGACCGGATCCGGCGGACCCATCGATCAACTGAGGCGACGGTATGCCAGATTCGACAGCCACGAACCGATCGGCCGCTGAGCCGGCACCGGACACCGCGGACCCCGTCGGTCGGGTCCTCGGTCGTCGCTACCGCTTGATCGCCCCGATCGGGGCCGGGACGTCGGCCAGGGTGTACCTGGCAGACGACCTGTCGCTCTCCCGCCAGGTGGCCGTGAAGTGCTTGCGGTCGGGGCTCAGCGACGACGCTCGGTTCCTTCGCCGGTTTCGAGCCGAGGCGAAGGCGGCGGCCCAGCTCAGCCATCCCAACCTGCTCGCCGTGTACGACTGGGGGGAAGACACCTCCGCCACCTATCTCGTGACCGAGGTGCTCCTGGGGGGCAGCCTGCTGGACGTCATCGACCGCTCGCCGCGCCTGACACCGTCGCAGGGCCTCCTGGTGGCGCTGCAGGTGGCCCAGGGCCTCAACTACGCCCACGATCTGGGTTGGGTGCACCGCGACATCAAGCCCGCCAACCTGCTGTTCGGTGAGGAAGGGCGCCTGCGGATCGCCGACTTCGGGATCGCCCGGGCCGTGGCCGAGGCGGCCTGGACCGAACCCGAGGGGATCTTGGTCGGGACCGCCCGCTACGCAGCGCCGGAGCAGGCCGAGAGCGACGCCATCGACGGTAAGGCTGACCTGTACTCCCTGGCCTTGACGATCATCGAGGCCGTGACGGGGCGTGTGCCGCTACTCGGTGAGAACGCTCTGGCCACGATGGTCCTCCGTCAAGACCGCGATGTCGACCAGCTCGACGAGCTCGGTCCACTCGCCGCCGCCCTCGGCCCCGCAGGACGGGCCGACCCGTCACAACGACCGACCGCAGCCGAGCTGATCGATGTCCTGACGCGGACCGCTCGCTCGCTGCCCCGGCCTCGCCGGCTGCCGCTGGCATCGCCTCCTGCGGTGCTCGAGCGCGCGGGCGCCTCGTCGACGGGCGGGCCGGCCGAGGGGCAAGCCGACCGTGTCATCGATCTCCGCAACGACCCGTTGCCGGCGGACGCCGACGCAACCGAGGTGGAAGGGCACCAGCTCCTCCCGGGCGGCAACCTGAGGGCTCGGCCGCTGCGGACGCCCAGCGGGGAGCCCCCCGCGCCTCGGCGGTCGGTGCTCGGTGGGTCCTGGGCCGATCCGACCCCCTCCGGTCGCGATGGGGACAACGGGGTGCCAGAGGAGGGCCAGCTGGTGCCCGACATGACGATCATCGAGCGACCCCCGCCCACCGGCCGCATCCTGCCACCAGACGACTCGGTGACCGACCGGACCATTCCGGGGGATCCGGCCGATCTTGGTAGCGGGGTTGAGGCCGAGGGGTCGGCCGATCTTGGTAGCGGGGCTGAGGCCGAGTTGTCGGCCGATCCGTCGACGTGGCCGCCACCGCCGTTCCCGACCGCCGAGGCGGGGCGAACCGAGCACAGCGCAGCCGGTCGTCGTCGAGCGGCCCAACCCTCGGGCGGCTCGTGGCTCGACCAGTCGAAGATCGTGCCCGACCCGGCGGCACCGGCGCCACCGCCCGCCGCTCCGGCCGGAGACGGCGATGCCGGGGCCGAGCGCTCACGGGTCGCAGACCCGCGACCAGCCCTGCAGGCGGACTGGCGCCCGCCAGGCTCAGCAGGGGCGACGACCCCTGACGTCGTTCAGCTCGGGCCGCCTCGACCCGACGCGTTCGGCGGGCAAGCCAAAGGCGAGTGCTACGAGGGCGAGCCCGACGAGGTTCCGCCGAACGAATCGACCGCACCGAGCGACCCCATTTCCGAGCTGTTCGCTGCCCAGGCCGACGCCCCACCGGGCCCAGTGCTGCCCCTGGCGTCCAGCGCGAAGGGCTCCGATGGCACCGACGACCGCTTGCAGCTGTCGCCGGCCGGGACCGACAGCCCCGAACCGGCCGCAGCGACCGCTCCCGGAGCGAGGTCCGGCGGCCGCGGCCTCGGTCGGCTCTTCGGCCGTCGACGACGCAGCATCGCTCCACCGCGTCCGGTCCGCATCAGCCGCGTGATCGATGCTGCGAACGACGACGGCCACGAGAGATCACTTCGGCCGACGATGCCAGCCAGGCGAACGGTCGATCTGCCGCCGGCCACGCCGACCACCCGCTCGAATCACGTCGCCACGGTCCGCTCTCCGGCGACTACCAACGGAGCAAGCGCGTCCCGGGAGCGGTCGGGCTCCTCCGAATCTGGCGTGACGGTGGGGGAACCGGCGCTCGTGCCGTCGCCGAGGGGAGGTGCGGCCGAGGGGGACCCGGAGGGAACTCGCTCGCCGTGGCTGCCGCTGATGACCCTGAGTCTGCTGATCGCGGCGGTACTCGCCGTCGTGGTGGTCATCGCCGTGCGGACCGACGACGACCTCACTGCTTCCGGGCCGCCGGTGCCGCCACCGGCCGTCGTCGGCGACTACGTCGGCAAGCCCCTCTCCGTCGCCGAGGCCGCCGCCGATCGAAACAACTGGCTGCTCTCGACCACCCAGGGCCGCAAGCGAGGCACGACCGACGGTGAGATCATCGATCAGGAGCCGGCACCGGGCGAGCCGCTCCTCGACGGCGACCGTCTCAGCATCGTGGTCTCGCTCGGCCCAGAGCTGACGACGGTTCCCTCGGTGGTCGGGTTGACCCTCGACGAAGCCGCAGCGGTGCTGCGGTCGGCCGGTCTCGAGCTTGGCGTCGTGGTGGAGACGGAGGACGTCGCTCCGAAGGGGGAAGTGCTCGCCGTGGAGATCGACGGTGAGCAGCCCGACGCGCGCCTGGAGATCGGCGCGGCGGTCGACCTGGTCGTGAGCGGCGGGCCAACGGCGAGGCCGATGCCGTCGTTCGTCGGTCTCACCGTCGACCAGGCGATCGACCAGGCCAACGAGCTCGGCCTCGGCCTGACCCGAGAGGAGGCCTACTCGGAGCGGTACGACGAGGGCTTCGTGGTCCACACCGAGCCTCCGACCGACGCCCTGGTCGAGCCCGGCGACGAGTTGACGATCGTCGTGTCGCTCGGCCCTCCACGGATCGCGGTCCCCGACGTCACCGGACTCGACCCCGGGGCCGCCACCGCTGAGCTCACCGCCGCCGGCTTCAGCGTGGCCGAGACCGTCGGGCCGGCTGACCAGCCGGTGCTGCGGACCTCGCCAGCGGCCGGTGAGTCCCACCGGATGGGGCAGGCGGTCACGCTCTTCACCGCGGAATGAGCCTCGGGCGAGCCGAAGACGAACCCAGCGGAGGAGTTCGCTTGCGAACTCCTGAAGGCCGCTCGCCGGGCGAGCCGGCTCAGTCGTCGGACGTGAACGCCTGCAGCGCGTCGTAGATCTCGATCGCCACCGGGTCGACCTCGGGCGGCCCGGCCTGGAGAGCGAGGAGCTTCGACGCGTCGCCGTCGACCATGATCTTGCCGGCGAGAAACGATTGCATCACGGCCTGCTGATCACGGGTCACGAACGCTGCCTTCGCCGTGCCGTAGTCGATCGTGATGGTGAGATCGGGATCATCGAGGTGGCCTTTCTCGATGATCGTCTGCCCTTTGCTCGAATCGATGTGCCCTTGCAGATCGCCGTCGCGGTGCGGGATGTCGGTGACGAGCACGTTCAGTCGCACCGGGACCGACGGCGGGGGTACGTCTTGGTCGTACCGAGCTCGCAGCGCTCGCGCCTCTTCGATCCACTCGTCCGACAGGAAGGGGTAGGCAGTCACGCGTCCCAACGGTAGCTGGCCGCTCGGCTCGATCCCGTCCGAGACGGGCCGTGGCTCTCGGACCAGAGCGGGTGTGCTCGGCCACTGGGCGGCCAGCTACGGTTGGCCGGACGATGGCCCAGCAGACCGACGGGAAGTCCGGCCGCCAGCTCCGGATGGAGACCAGGGAGCGGAATCCGCTCTGGAAGAACCCGCCGCTCATGATCGACATGGACATCTGCATCAACTGCGATGCATGCTTCCGGGCCTGCCCTCGACAGTTCGGTGCGATCTTCAATCACGACATCGACGTCATCATCATTCCCGAGCTGTGCTCGGGCTGCGACAAGTGCATCGATCCCTGCCCGGTCGACTGCATCCACCCCGACCCCGATTGGCAGCCGTCTCCCGAGGCCTGGTGGAACGAGCCGGGGACCAACGATCCCTACACCTGAGCCCCCGGCCGATGTCCCTCAACTGAGCCGAGCCGACCCGGCTGAGACCGTCGTGGTCCTACCGCATCGACGGCTTAGTCTTGGGGTGTGTCCCAAGACTCCGCACACGACCTGACCCGCGACGACGTGGCCAAGGTCGCCAAGCTCGCACTGCTCGAGCTCGACGAGGCGCAACTCGACACGTTCACCGGTCAGCTCGCAGCTGTGCTCGATCGTGCTCGCGAGCTCGCCGCCTTCGACATCGACGATGTGCCTCCGACCGCCCACCCCTACCCGCTGGTGAACGTCTTCCGGCCGGACGTCGTCGAAGACCTCGAAGACGTCCGCGAGGAGGCGCTCGCCGCCGCCCCCGACGTCGAAGACCACCTCTACAAGGTGCCACCGGCCCTGGGGGAGGAGCCATGACCGGGGCCTTTCCCACCGCGCTCGAGATCGCGGCGTCGGTTCGGACCGGCGATCGATCGGCCGAGGATGTCCTCGGCGACCACCTCGCCCGCATCGGCGAGCGCGAGGGTGAGATCCACGCCTTCAACCACGTCATGACCGGCGAGGCCACCGAGGCCGCCCGAGCGGTCGACGCCGCCGTGGCTGCCGGAGGTGACCCCGGTCCGCTGGCCGGCGTACCCGTGGCCCTCAAGGACAACCTCTGTACCCGGGGGGTGCCGACGACCTGCTCGTCTCGGATCCTCGAAGGTTGGAAGCCACCCTACGACGCCACTGTCGTCGAGCGGTTGCGGGCCGCAGGAGCGGTCGTTGTCGGCAAGACCAACCTCGACGAGTTCGCCATGGGTTCCTCAACTGAGAACTCGGCGTTCGGGGCCACCCGCAACCCGCACGACACCGGTCGCGTGCCCGGCGGCTCGTCGGGCGGGTCGGCCGCTGCGGTCGCGGCCGGTTTCGCGCCGCTGGCGTTCGGATCCGACACCGGTGGCTCGATCCGCCAGCCCGCCTCGCTGTGCGGCGTGGTCGGGGTCAAGCCGACCTACGGTCACGTCA
>JAOTYQ010000874.1 GCA_029861725.1 Acidimicrobiia bacterium
GGCCCAACCCCCGAGGGCGCCGGCGACGACGCCGACGGTCAGCCCCCACATCATGACGAGGCCGGCCGCCCAGCCCCCGAGGAAGTTGGCCGGCACCGACCCGAGCGAGACCGGCCCGAACCGGCCGATCAGGATCGGGGTCACGGCTGCCTGGGCAGCGATCGTCACCGCCAGCGGTTCGACCAGGAATGACGGGCCACGGAGCCGCCCGGTGAGGATCGGGGTGAGCAACAGGATCCCTGCCGATGCTGCCACCGACAGCTGGAAGCCGACCGACGTGGTGAGGAACGGATCGATGAGCACCAGCGCGGTGACCGCCAGCCCGAGCAGTCGCAGGCCGCTCTGGCGATCGCCGGTCAGCGAGGCCGACGCGGCCAAGCCGGCGGTGAGGGTCGCTCGCAGCACCGACGGCTCAGCCCGGGTGGCCACAGCGATCACGACAAGCGCAACGATGGTGGCGACGAAGCGGCCTCGGTGACCGAGCAGCCCGGTCACCGGGCGGAGCAGCACCAGGGCGAAGGCCACGTTCTGACCTGACACGGCGAGCAGGTGAGCGAGACCAGCGGCCGCGAACCGGGCCCTCTGGTCGGGTTGCTGGAAGCGGTCCTCCCCGACGACGAGGCCGAGGTACAGCGGGCGCGCCGCTTCGGGCAGCGGCTCGGCTCCTGCCACCACCCGGTCTCGCAGGCTCTCGATCACAGCCCGCCAGCCGGTGGGCCCGGCCACTGGAACGGCGGTGGCCATGCGGAGGCGTCCGAGCAGATGACGGGAGCGGGTCCACGACGTGTCGTCGAGTGTGTCGAGGGCGCCGTCGACGAGCAGCCGTCCGCCGACTCGCGTCACGAACAGGCGGACGCCGGCCGAACCGTGAGCCACGGCCTCGACCCGGCGGCCATCGGGAAGCCGGACGGTCGCTCGCCAACCGTGCTCGACTGGCCGGGGGTCGTCGACGAGCACGACCTCGAGCTCGGTCACCGCAGCCGGGTCGACCGGCACGAACCGCTCTGCCGACCGGTGACCGAGGCCGCTGGCCAGGAGCCCGGCGGCGGCGATGAGCAGCAGGGGTCGTCGCAGCGCCAGAGCCGCTGCCCCCGCCACCGCGCCGACCGCCAGCGGCAGCGGTTGGGCGACGAGCGCCCCAACCCAGGCGACGGCCGCCATCGCTACGACCTGCAACTCGGACAGCTGGCGACGCTCCGGTCCGGCGGGATCGTCCCGGTCGGCGGCCTGGCCCCCATCGGTGGCCCCGCCGTCGCCGACGTCGCCGGCGCCGACGTCGGCCGGATCGACCGGATCGGTGGTCACGGGGCTACCAGGTCGGCCAAACCCTCGAGCTTGGCCGGGCCGATGCCCGGCACCGACAGCAGATCGTCGACGGAAGCGAACGGGCCGTTGCTCGCCCGCCACTCGATGATCGCCGAGGCCAGCGACGGCCCGATCCCGGGCAGTGCTTCCAGCTCAGCCGCGGTCGCCACGTTGAGATCGATCAACGGCACTGGACCGTCGCCGCTGGCGCTGGAGCCCCGCCCACCCGTCGCGGCCGGAACACCGACCGGTGAGACGACCTCACCCTCGACCGGGACCCGGACCTGGAGCCCGTCGACGACCGGAGCGGCCAGGTTGAGCTGGTGCAGGTCGGCGTCGGCCGTCGGGCCGCCGGCGGCGTTGACGGCGTCGCCGATCCGATCGCCGGGGGCCAGCGTGACGATCCCGGGGTGACGAACGGCGCCGGCGACGTGCACGAGCACGTCGGGCGGCTCGGTTGCCGATGACGAGCCCGGGCCGGAATCGGGCCCGGCGTCAGGACCGGTCGCCGGACCGGGTGCGACCGTTGTCGACGACCGGGCCGGCGCCGCCATCGGGATACCGGCCTCCACCGGCGTCGCCGATCCCGGCCGGCCGAGCCACCAGACGCCACTGGCCACAGCGAGCGCCAGGGCGGCGGCCACGATCGCGAGCACCGGCCGGTCCCGCAGCTCGTCGATCCGGACGAGGACGTGCTCGAGCCGCTCGGCGAGCGTCGGATCGGCCTCGAGCGGTAGGCGGTCCGCAGAGGTCGAGCGGCCGGGTCGGGTCCCGTCGTCGAGCGTTGGCGGCTCGTTGGTAGCCATGGGCGCGCTTCCTGTTCGCTGGCACCATGGGGGAAGTCGGAGCCGGGCCGCAGCGACCGTCGAGGACGGGCGCGTCCCTCGGCC
>JAOTYQ010000875.1 GCA_029861725.1 Acidimicrobiia bacterium
ACACGACGCTGGTGATCTGTACGCAGGCAAACGTGACGGTGACCGTCGCCGGCCCCGATCCGACACCGACACCGACACCGGCGACGCCCACGCCGACGCCCCCGCCCCCGGGTGCCGCCCCGACACCGACACCCGATCCCGGCGTCGCTCCGATCGACGACATCCAGTTCACCGGTTGACAGCCGGGCCGGTCGCGCCGGCGCAGGCTGGGAGCAATCGACGCTGCAGTAGTGTCGAGTCATGGCTCGTGGTCGTACCCGTTCGGTGTTGGCCCACCGTCATCGCGACGGTCGCGCCGCGCGAGCGCCGGTCGAGCTGATCGTCGAGGAGCCGCTGTCGATCCGGATGGACGACACGCTGGTGGCCACCACGATGCGCACGCCCGGCAACGATTTCGAGCTGGCGGTGGGCTTCCTCCACGCCGAAGGCCTGCTCGAACAGGCCGAGGTCACCGCGGTCCGTTACTGCGGGACCGCGAGCGCGGCCGACACCGAGTTCAACGTCGTCAGCGTCGAGACCGTGGGCCCGCCGAGAGCGGTCAACGGGCGCCTCGGCACCATCTCCTCGTCATGTGGATTGTGCGGGGCCGAGGCGATCGACGAGCTGCGGGCGCGGCTCCATCCCCTCGCCGTGTGCGAGCCAATGCGAGCCGAAGTGGTCGGTGCGGTCGCCGATCGGGTCCGGCCGTTGCAGTCGCTGTTCGACTCGACCGGGGCCGTGCATGCGGCGGCCAGCTTCGACGCCGCCGGCGAGATCCTCGACATCCGCGAGGACATCGGACGTCACAACGCCGTCGACAAGGTCGTCGGCCGTCTCGCGCTCGACCGTCGCCTGCCCGCCGCGTCGCTCGGGCTCTTCGTCAGCAGCAGGGCATCGTTCGAGATGGTCCAGAAGGCATGGGCTGCCGGCTTCGGCACCCTCATCGCGGTGGGAGCACCGTCGGCGCTCGCCGTCGAGACAGCCCGCGCCGGGCGACTGGTGCTCGTCGGCTTCGCCCGCGACGGCGACATGACCGTGTACAGCCCGCAGGACCCGAGATGGGCCGAGCCGGCCGATCGCTCACACAGCGACACGCACTCCTAGGTCGTCGCGATCGCCGTCGAAGCGGCCGAGCCACGCTCCTAGACTGCGGCTGTGACCACCCGCGATCTCGATCCCATCGCGCCGCTCAGCCCCTCGACGGGCCTCGGTGTCATCCACCTGTTCTGCCGAGCGTCGCCGCTCGCCGATCGCGACGAAGTGATCGCCGCGGTGAGACAGGCGGAGGCCGCAGGCGACCAGGTGATCCCGATCGCGATCCTCGGGCACAAGGCCGACCTGGCGTTCATGGTGCTCGGCGACGACCTGTGGCGCCTCCGGCGGTTCCAGACCGCGCTCCAGCGGTCCGGCCTCGAGATCGTCGACAGCTACGTGTCGCTCACCGAGATCTCCGAGTACGCGGCGGGTGCCCCCGAGGAGATGCGAAACGCCAGGCTGTACCCGCAGCTGCCGCCCGAGGGGAAACCGGCCTGGTGCTTCTATCCCATGTCGAAGCGCCGAAACCCCGGGCAGAACTGGTTCACCCTCGACTTCGATCGGCGCAAGGAGCTGATGTACGAACACGGCGCCTCCGGCCGCAAGTTCTCGGGCCGAGTGCTCCAGGTCATCACCGGCTCGACCGGGCTCGACGACTACGAGTGGGGTGTGACGCTGTTCTGTGTCCATCCCGACGACCTGAAGGAGGTCGTGTACACGATGCGCTTCGACGAAGCCTCGGCGGAATACGCCGAGTTCGGCCCGTTCTACACCGGCATGGTCGGCCCGGTCGACGAAATCGTCGGGAAGGCGACGTTCGGCGACTGAGATCTGCATCGCACACCTGTTCGACCCGGTCGACCCGGCGGACACGCGCGTTGCCCTTGGGTAGCCGCGCACCTAGTATTTCCGGGCACCCAGATCGAGATCTGGGTATCCCTATCCCGAACAAGGATGTATTACATGCGATCGAAGTGGTTCCGCCTGGTGGCGGTGCTGTTGGCTCTTGTCATGGTTGCTGCCGCTTGCGGCAGCGACGACGACGACGGCGGCGATGTCGCTGCCGAGGCCGAGGCTCCCGCCGAAGAAGAAGCCGAGCCCGAGCCCGAGGCTGAGCCCGAAGAAGAGGCCGAGCCCGAGCCCGAGCCCGAAGAAGAGGCCGAGCCAGAGCCCGAG
>JAOTYQ010000246.1 GCA_029861725.1 Acidimicrobiia bacterium
CCCGCTGTTCCAGGCCAATGTCGACGAGAGCCAGATCACCCTCAGCGGCTTCGTTCCCTCCGAGGAGATCAGGCAGATCCTCGTCGGGGGGGCCGCCGCCGCCTACGGACCAGACAACGTCACCGACGAGCTGACGATCGAGAGCGACACCTACATCTCGTTCTGGATGTACACGATGCCCGGTGTCTTCCAGCTCTTCACCCCGTTCCCCAAGTACTCGTTCAAGGTCGAGGACGGCTTCGTCTCGGGTGCCTTACAAGGCGGCGTGAACTTCGCCGTGGACTCGACGGACATCACAGAGGCGGCGGCCCAGGTTCTCAACGTGGGTGTCGGGGTGATGGCCCGCGACATCTCGATCTTCATGACCGTGGCCGGCCACACCGACTCCTCGGGCCCGGACGACTACAACCAAGCCCTGAGCCTCGCCAGGGCCGAATCGGTCGTCGCCTACTTCACCGCGGCCGGGATCGACCCGTCGAGACTGGAGTCCGTCGGGCGGGGCGAGGGTGAGCCGATCGCGTCCAACGACAGCGTCGATGGCAGAGCGCTCAACCGGAGAGTCGAGTTCATCTTCGGACCCGCACTCTCCGGCTGAGATCATCGGACCGCTACTGGAACCGGAGGTACATCCGTGCCCACGGTCCTCCGTGGTCGGAGTACCACAAGCCACCCGGTGTCTTCCGTTCCTCCCAGTCGCCGACCACGGTGGTCAGCGTGAAGACCGGGTCGAGGTCGTCGTCGCTGATGAAGATGTGGTCGATCCGCTCGTCGAGCTCACTCTCGACGTTGTCGAGGGCCTCGCTCTGGCAGCAGGTGAAACCGGGCTCGTTGTTGTAGGGGAAGCGGATCGTCCAAGTGTCGGTGTACCCGCCCGACGCGAACGTCTCGTAGGCCGTCGCTCCCGGTTCGGCGTTGATGTCACCGACCAAGACGATCGGCAGGTTCTCGTCGGCGAGCTCCCCGGCCAGCTCGGCGGCCTGGACGTCCTGGCAGATCACCGGCACGTCGCCGACCACGCACGGTGCGCCCTCTACCTCGAGGTGCGTGTTGACGAAGCGGAAGCTCTGGCCACCGACCTCGGCGTCGACCGCGGTCCAGCCACGGGTGAACTCGATCGGAAAGCCGAAGACCTCGACCTGGAAGTTGGTGGTGAAGTTGGCCCATTGCGGGTTGGAGACCGTCGTGCTCGTCGTCCGGTAGATGATGACGTCACGGTCGACGACTCGGGCGGACGTGCCCGCCTCCGGATCGACAGGGAGCACCACGTCGGAGTTGGTCACCGACGAAGCCACGGCGTAGTTCTCGCCCTCCGCAGCGATGGCCGCCATGAGGATCCCGAGGTAGTCGAGCTGGAGCAGCACGTTGCCCTCGGCGTCGAACACCGAGATCAACGAGACCTCCTGCAAGCCGAGCAGATCCGGGTTGAAGTCGTCGATGGCCTCGGCGATCTCTACGGCTCGTTCGGGGAAGTTGGTTTGTTGAACGGTCTGCAGCAGCGCCGCTGGCGGCTCGCCCGCCAGCAGCCGGCCGAGGTCGGCGCCGATGTAGAGGTTCTGTGACATCACCTCGACCCGAACGATGTCGGACGCCTGAGCTGGGGTCGCCGCAAGAAAAACCGCAGCAAGAACTAGGAACGCAAGCTTCTTCATTGAGCCTTCTCTCGTAAGCCTTGTGTTGCCCCGCCGACAAGCTAGTTGATCGGATGACGTTCCGGGGCCCTTCGAGAGAATACGAATCGTGAGGCGTTCGGCCTGGTCAGAGCCCTAGCTGAGCAGGCGCTCGGCCTCGGCTCGGAACGTAGCGATGTTGTCTTCCTTGATCTGTTCGTATCCCCGCACGATGTCCGGCAGCTCGGCCACCTCGACGGCATGGTCATAGGTCTCCGCCGACAGGTCGGCGAGCACCTGCTCGATCATCGCTTCGTACTCGCCGATCAACGCGCGCTCCAGCCGCCGGTGCTTCGTCCGTCCGAACGGATCCATCGACGTGCCCCGGAGCCGCTTCATCCTCTCCAGGGCGGCGAAGGCCACCTCGCCACTCCGGCCGAGCCCGATCTTGGAGTCGAGCCCGAGCCGGCGAGCCGTCGGGGGGTGGAGCTTGTAGGTGATCTCGGCGTCGGACCCGAACTGCTCGGCCAGCGCGTCCTTGAACGCCTTCGACCGGTGCAAGCGAGCCACCTCGTACTCGTCCTTGTAGGCCATGAGCTTGTAGAGGTAGCGGGCGACCGCCTCGGACAGCCTGCTGTCGGCGCCGACCGTCGCCTCGGCCGCTCGGACAGCTGCCACCCTCTCGATGTAGCGCTCGGCGTAGGCCGCATCCTGATAGTCGATCAGATCGGGTACACGGATCTCGAGCAACCTCGTCAGCTCCTCGGACGGGTCAGCGACCCGGGCGATCAGCGCCGCTGCCTTGCGGGACCGCTTCCGGGCCGACCGGTTCACCGAGCCCGGCCGTTCCAGCCCGAGCGTGTCTAGCCAGGCCGGCTCGAGGGCGATCTTGCGACCGATGCGGAACGCCTGGACGTTGGTGTCGACGGCGACCCCGTTCAGCTCGATCGCCCGCTCGATGGCGTCGGCCGAGATGGGGATCACGCCCCGCTGATAGGCGGCGCCGAGCACGATGACGTTGGCCGGCATGTGCGACCGGAACAGGTTGTCGGACACGTTGCCGGCGTCGAAGTAGACGTTCTTGGCGGGGACGGTCGTGGCGTCGATCACTTGCTGGAGGGCCGCCCACTGGGGGAACTCGGCACTCGTGTCGCGAACCATGGACCCCGTCGGGACTTTGCTCGACGACACGACGGCGACGGTCCGTGCCGGGTTGGCCTTCTCCAAGTTCTGAGGATTGGTGCCGGTCAGGACGTCGAACACCAGGTAGGCGTCGGCCTCGCCCGACCCGACCTTGTTGGCCTGGCCGAACTCGCCGGCGTTCTCCACCCGCCGTATCTTGAGGTTCGAGATGACCGACCCGCCCTTCTGGCTGAGCCCGGTCTGGTCGAGCCCGTCGGCCTGCTTGCCTTCGAGCAGCGCCGCCGTCGCCAACAGCTGGTTGACGGTGACAACACCGGTCCCGCCGATGCCCATCATCAGGATGTCGCCCTCGTCGATCCGTTCGGGCTCGGGCAGGTCATCGCCGATCGGCTCGAACGGCACCGTGGCCTTCTTGGCCGCGTTCGAATCAGGTATGACCTCCACGAACGCGGGGCAGTCACCCTCGAGGCACGAGTAGTCCTTGTTGCATGACGACTGGTGGATCTGCGTCTTTCGGCCGAACTCGGTCTCGACCGGCTGCACCGACAGGCAGCTCGACTTCACCCCGCAGTCGCCGCAACCCTCGCAGACCGCCTCGTTGATGAAGACCCGCATGGCCGGATCGGCGATCTTGCCCCGCTTGCGGTCCCGCCGCAGCTCGGCGGCGCACGCCTGGTCGTAGATGAGCACCGTGCAGCCGGGTGTGTCCCGCAGGAACCGCTGCGCCTCATCGAGCCGAGACCGGTGCCAGACGTCGACCCCAGGGGCGAACTGCGCATCGGCGGGGTACTTGTCGGGGTCGTCGGTGACGACCATCGTCTTGGCCACGCCCTCGGCCTGGATCGAGCGGGTCAGCTCGGGCACCGACATCTGACCGTCGATGTCCTGCCCCCCGGTCATGGCGACCGCGCCGTTGTAGAGGATCTTGTACGTGATGTTCGTGCCGGCCGCCACGGCCTGGCGGAGCGCGAGGCTCCCCGAGTGATGGTAGGTGCCATCGCCGATGTTCTGGAACCGGTGGTGCATCGTGACGAACGGGGCCGCTCCGACCCACTGGACACCCTCGCCCCCCATCTGCGTGGTGCCCTTGGTGTTCCGGGTCGGCGTCATCGAGGCCATGCCGTGACAGCCGATGCCACCGCCGGCCTCCGAACCCTCGGGAATCCAGGTCGAGGTGTTGTGAGGACAGCCGGAGCAGAAGCCCGGGCCCCGGCTGGCGCTGCGGCCCTTCGACTCGGCCAGGACCGGAATGCGGATCTTCTCGGCGACGGCAGCGCCGACCGCATCGTCGCCGAACCGCTCGACCAGGAACGGCCGTAGCAGTGTGGCGATGGTGTCGACGTCCATCTCGCCATGGCCGGGAAACCACAGGGAGCCGTCAGGATGCTTCTTGCCGAGAACCGCTGGTGCCGGGGTCACGCCATAGAGCGCCTCCCGAAGGAACATCTCGACGAACGCCCGCTTCTCCTCGACCACGACGACCGTGTCGAGGCTCTCAGCAAAGGCCCGGGCGCTGGTCGGCTCGAGCGGCCAGAGCACGGCCGGCTTGAAGACACGAATGCCCCGCTGACGCAGCCCCGCCTCGTCGAAGCCCATCCGGTCGAGGGCGGCCCTGACGTCATAGTACGTCTTGCCGGCAGCGACGATGCCGATCTTGGCGTCTCCGGTGTCGACCGTCTGGCGGTTCAGGTCGTTCGCAGCCACGAACCGCTCGACAGCCTGGAGCCGGCCCTCGTAGACCTCGCGCTCCATGGATATCGCGATCGGCCCGAACAAACGATCTTCCTGGGTGTGCTGCCACGGCTCGCCGTTCCACTCCCACTCGGGACGGGTTGGCTGGACCCGGCCGGGCCCGACCTTGATCGTCGAGTAGCCGTCGGCCACGTTGGTCACGATCTTCAGCGCCGACCAGAGGCCGGAGTACCGGGACAGCTCATACCCCCAGCGCCCGAAGTCGGCCACCTCCTGAACGCTGCCTGGGTACAAGATCGGGGTCTCGAAGTGAAGGAGGACGAACTCGGACTCCGCGGTCAGCGTCGACGATTTCGATGCCGGGTCGTCGCCGGCGACCAAGAGCACCCCGCCCTTGGGGTCGACACCGCACACGTTGGCGTGGCGGATCGCATCTCCGGAGCGGTCGACACCCGGGGCCTTGCCGTACCACATGCCGAGCACGCCGTCGTAGCGGCCTTCGAAGTTGTGGTTCGCCAGCTGGGCCCCCCACACCGCGGTCGCCCCGAGATCCTCGTTGAGGCCGGGCAGGAACTCGATGTTGTTCGCTTCGAGCTCGGCCTTGTTCGACAGCATCAGCGTGTCGATGCCGCCGAGGGGCGAGCCCCGGTAGCCGCTGACCATGGCCGCATTGTCGAGGCCGTCGCGCTTGTCGGCCCGAAGCTGATCGAGCAGGGCCCGGAGCAGGGCCTGCACCCCGGACATCGCAACATCCCCCTGTTGCAGTCCGAATCGATCCTCGAGCTTGAATTCAGCCAGTGACACGTTCTCCCCTTCCCGGGACGGTCGCGTTCGGTGCATGTAACGGGCCTAAGTTCAGCATGAAGCCGACCGTCGGTGCGAATGGCCGCCTGGCCCCCAACCGGCGGCGTCGCCGTCCGCGATCAGCTAGGGTGCCGACGATCCGGCCAGCCGACGCCAACCGTGGAGCATCATGAGCGAGAACAACGACGAGCCGTTCGTCCCCCGTCCCGTCGAGCTGACCGAGGCCCTGCGAACGAAGTTGAACGGCGTGGCCACCGCGACCCTCACCGGCCAGCTGCAGGGCCGGGGAATTCGCAACGTGTTCCTCTCCGGCCTTCGACCGACCCATCCCGAGCTGCGCCTCCTCGGCTATGCCCTCACCCTCCGGTACGTACCGCTCCGGGAGGACCTGCGAGCCGAGCTGGCGGGAGGCATCAACCCCCAGCGCCAAGCCTCGGAGTACTGCGGCACCGACGACATCATCATCATGGAGGCCCGGGGGGTGCCCGACGCCGGGACGATCGGCGACATCTTCGCCCTCCGGGCCCAACGGCGAGGCGCCGCCGGGGTGATCACCGACGGTGCCATCCGCGACACGCCAGCCATCCAGGACATGGACTTCCCCGTCTACCACCAGGCCTCGCACGCCTCGACCTGGGGTCGCCACCACATGCCACTGGCGGTCAACGTCCCGATCGCCTGCGCCGGTGTGACGGTGATGCCTGGCGACATCCTCGTCGGCGACGGCGAGGGCGTCGTCGTGATCCCGCCGTCGATCGTCGAGGAGGTCGCCGACGCGGCGGTGGCGCAGGAGCTCGAAGAGGACTTCGCCCTCGAACGGGTGGATGCCGGCGAGTCGACGCTCGGCCTGTTCCCGCTCTCGAAGGAGCGCCGACCCGACTTCGAAGCCTGGGTCGCCGCCCGCAGCACCTGATCCACCCGGCCCGACCCGAGGAGGGGCAAGCCATGACCCGACGATCGATCGAGACCGACTCGTTCCAGCACGCAAACCCGATCCCGGTCGCGACGAGGATCGGCCCGTTGATCACCTCGGGGGTGATCCCGGCCTTCGATCCCGGCACCCGCGACCTGCCCGACGCGCTCGAGGACCAGATCGCCAACCTGTTCGTCCATATCGGCAACGCGCTGGCCGGCGCCGGTGCTGGCTGGGACGACGTGGCGAAAATCAGCTTCTTCGCCAACGACCCCGACGCCCGGGGGAAGATCAACCCGTTCTGGCTGGAGAAGTTCCCCGACCCCGATTCCCGGCCGTCCCGCCACACCCAGATCAGCGCCGACGGCGGCCCTCCCTCGATCAGCTGCGACTTCACCGCCTACGTGGCGGACTGAGCCCGGGTCTCGGGCGCTCGGGCGCGCACGAGCGGGGGTCAGGCGCGGCCGGCTGCGGCCTCGTCGGCCCGGTTGCGGCCGCTGAGGCGGATGAGCTCCTCGTGGAGCTCGAACCAGACGGTGTGGTAGCTCTCCTTCAGCGGGCTGGCGACCATCGCAGTGTCGCCGGCCACGATCGCCGCGACCGCATCCCCGAGGCGGTCCCGGTAGACCGCGAGCCGGGGAACGGCATCGCTGACCGCATCGATCACCGCCACGATCCCGTGCTGGACCTCGCCGGTCAGAGCCGACAGCACCGCCGCGTCGTGATCGGCGTTGCTGTGGTCGTTCATGACCCGCTCGCCGTCGACCTCCCGCATCTGCCAGTCGGTCACGACCTCCTTGAACCGCAGGTTGAGCTCGTGGAACCGGTCGAGGTGCGGCTCGATCGCCGACGCAGCACCCGCCGCCTCGGCCCGATACGCCGCGTCGGCGGCAGCCATGCCCTCGGGGGTTATCATGAACCGATCCCCGGGCCCCACCTGCGCCTCGCCGGCCTCGACCAGCTCGGTGAGCGCTGCCGCTGCCGCCTCAGCGCTCACTCGGGCGAAGGCGGCGATACCCTCGGCGGTCGCCATGCCCTTGAGCACGAGCGCCCGCCGGCAGTCCTCGGCCGACAGCGCTCCCCGGGCGGCGATCTCCGGGACCGGCGCCGACTCGGGCCCGGCTTGGTGCGAGCCGTCAGCGGTCTCCTCGCCGAGCTCCGCCTGCCAGGCCCGCAACGTGCGCACCTCGGGGAGCGGCGCCCCTTCGCCGGGATGGGATCCGAGTAGCAGCAACCCCCGGTCGCCGTCGACCGTGACGACCTCGCCCGAACCGATGCGACGCTCGGCAACCCGGATCCCGCTCCGCTCGATCGCCACGTCGGCGACCCCGACCACGGCCGGCAGTCCCCAGGAACGGGCGACGACCGCCGCGTGCGACATGAGGCCCCCCAACGTCGTGACCAGGCCCCGAGCTGCGGCCATCCCGTGGATGTCGGCCGGTGACGTCTCGGGCCGGACGAGGATGACCGCGGTCCCGGCCGCACCGAGCCGCACGGCCTCGTCGGGATCGGTGCACACGATGCCAACCGCCCGGCCCGGCGAAGCCCCGAGACCCTCGGCGACGATCTCTGCGGCGCCATCGGGGGCATCTGGCACGTCGGTCGGGGGTTCATCGAGCAGATAGGCGACCCGTGCGACGGCCGCCGCCCGGTCGAGCGGGAAGGTCGGGTCTTCGGCCATCGCCACGGCGACTCGGAGGGCCGCCCTCGGCGAACGCTTGCCGACCCGGGTCTGGAGCAGCCACAGCACGCCGTGCTCGACGGTAAACTCGACGTCGACGAGGTCGCCGACATCGCGCTCGAGGGCCTCGACGACCTCCGTGAGCTGGGCTCCGAGGTCGGGCCAGCGCTCGGACAGGCTCGACAACGGTTCGGTCTCGTGGGTGCCGGCGACCACATCCTCGCCTTGCGCCCGCACGAGGAAGTCACCGACGATCCCGGCCGTCCCGGTCGACGGGTCGCGGCTGAACGCGACACCGGTTCCCGACTCATCGCTCTGGTTGCCGTACACCATCGCCTGGACG
>JAOTYQ010000876.1 GCA_029861725.1 Acidimicrobiia bacterium
ATCTCGGCTCCGATGAACCCAGTCCCTCCGGTGATGAGCGTCGTCATCGCCCCACTGTTGCAGTTCGATCGGTCACCGACCAGCGGGTCGGTTGCCGGAGCCGAGGCTGACGCTCTCGGCGGCGGCGGCTAACGTCGAGCGGATGACCACCGAGACCGCCCTGTCGATCGAAGCGACGCACCGATCGGGGCAGGCGCCGATCCGAGAGGATCTGACCGAGGCGATGGCCGGTGTCTGGCATCGGCTCGGGCAACCCGGGCCGAGCTGGTCGGCTCCCCAGCGGTTGGCGATGGCTCGGGTCGCTCGGGCTGCAGCGACCGATCCCGACCCGCTCCCGCCGTGGGTCAAGCCATCCACCGTCGACGATCGTGCGTCGGATCCCGATCTATCCCCCAACATCGGCGACGCGATCTACCGACTCACGCTCCACGCTGCGACCCTCACCGAAGATTGGTATCGGACGACGCTCGCCTTGGCCGAGGTGACACCGGAGCAGTGGATCGAAGCGATCGAGGTGGTCGTGGCCGTGGTGGCGATCGACGGGTTCGCGGCGGCCGCCGGGTTGCCCTTCGCAGCGCTCCCGCCTCCCGAGCCAGGCCCGCCGCTCGGCGTCGGAGACGTCCCGTCACGGGCCGCTCGTCACCACTGGGTGCCGGTGCAGCATCTCGAGGACGGTCATGGGTATTACGGCGACGTTCCTCGGGTGCCCCCGGTCATCCGAGCCCTGTCGGCGGTGCCACGCTGCCACCGCACGATGCACGAGCTGATCGGGGCCATGTACATGGATGGGCGGGCCATGGCCGACATGGACTGGACCCGAGGCACGCTCGACCGGCGCCAGATCGAGCTCGTCGCCTCCCGCCTGTCGTCGCTGCGCGAGTGCTTCTATTGAACGGTGGCCCATTCAGGCCTGCTCCGTGCGAGCGGCCTCGCCACCGAAACCGAGATCGACCTCGACCTGATCGCCACCGGCGCCGATGGGTCGCCGTCCGCTGGGGCGATGCCAGGAGCGGTGCCGCACGCCGAGCTGCTCACCCGCTTCGTCGACGCGGCCGCTGATCGCTCCGGTGACCTCCCGGAGATCCGAGCCGAGCTCGTCGCAGCCACCGACGACGCCACGATGATCGACACCGCGGCGACGGTCGCCGCCTTCGAGATGATGACCCGGATCGCCGATGGAACCGGGACCGCCCACCCTGCTGGTCGACTCGACGACTTCTCCGTCGTCCGGGAGACGCTAGGGCTCGACGAGTACGAGTCGGCCCGGGTCGTCTGAACCTCGCTCGGCTGCTTCGCTTTACCGACGCTCTCGCTGTGGGGCGGGCCCGGTTGCGCCACCATCGTGGGCGACCTTGCGGCAGGTGTAGGCCTTGTAGATCGAAGCGCGGATCTCCGCGTCGATCACGTCGAATCCGGCGCGCGCCAGCATCGGCTCCAAGCAACCAGGTGAAGGTGCTGAACTCGGTGCGGACGTGGTCGGCGAATTCGGGCGCGGTGTATCCACGAGCCGGATCGTCGGCGGCCCTGCTCATCCATGCGTCGATCGTGTCCTCGATCTGGTCGGGGTAACGGGCTCGTCGTGGGTCGACATCGAAGCGATCATGGACTTCGAAGTCTCCGACACCACCCTGGGAGCTCGCCGCGATGAGTGGATCGAAGCGGGCGTGTTCGACCAGGTCTTCGACGAAGCGGTCGCCGCCTATGACCGCATTCTCGAGTTAGATCTCGACGTCGTCGCCATCGACGGGTCGCTACACAAGGCCCCATACGGCGGAGAAGGAATCGGCAAGAACCCCACTTACCGGGCCCAACTCGGTTGGAAGTGGTCCGTGGCGTCTGAGCGCGCTGGGATCCCGATCGGCTGGTCGATCGACGGCGCCATCGCCTTGACGTCAAGATGCTCGAACCCACCCTCGATGCCATCGAGGCCAACGCACTCCTGGCCGAGCTCGGCACCCTCACCCTTGACCGCAGCTACGACTACCCAGCCATCAGAGCTCAGCTCCACGCCAGCGGACTACCCGAACTCGAGATCCAGAAACGAGGCACCAAACCAGAGACCGGTGAACTCCACCGGCTCACCCTCGGGCTCCGCTGGATCGTTGAGTCAGCCAACCCCTGGTGGTCCAACTACGGCCAACTCCGCCGATCCACCGACCGCCGGAACCGTCACCGCCACGCCGCCCTCT
>JAOTYQ010000877.1 GCA_029861725.1 Acidimicrobiia bacterium
GGGCTCGGCGACGGCGACGAGCTGTGACCTCGGACTCTGATCCCGGCCCGGGCCCGATCGCTACCGTGACATGCTGACGGTCGGGGGCAGGCTGGCTCCCGAGACAACGCCGCCCAGGAAGAACGACACCGTGGCACCGATACGCGACCTCGAGGTCAGGCTCGTGACCACCAACGACCCCGAAGCCGGCGGGCTCGGCGCGGCCTACGTCGGCCTCTGCGGCCGGGAGTTCGCCCTGAACCTCGGGGACACCGATCTGTCTCGGGGCGCGTCGGATGCCTACCGCTTCGGCCGCGACGCGAACGTCGTGGCCGCGGAAATGAACGACCCCGGCTCGATGCTGCCCCTCGACACCAACGACCTCGGCTCATACCCGATCTATGTCCGGTTCGAGCCGACGGCAAGCGCCGACACGACGATGAACACCGACTGGAACGTCGAGTCCGTGAGCATCGTGATCAACCCGGGCGGGGCGGCACAGGTCACCATCCCCAACCGCTTGCTCGGCCCGAACCACCTCTGGCTGGGATCAGCAGCGGGGAAGACCCTGTTCTTTCCCCACCCCAGCGGACTCGACATCTTCAAGCAGCGACTCAAGGTCGTGCAGGCCGCTCTCGACCTCCGGGCCCGCCGAGCGAGGCGGGCAACCCGGTAGCGGGCGGTCCGGACCAGCATCCGAACCTGAGCCGTCACCGGCCCCTCACCGGAGCCACGCCAATCGAGACGGCGGAACTACTGGTGGGTGTGGCGGTGCTCGCCGAGGCCGAACACCGTCTCGGTGTCCTTGCCGCAATCGACCTGGATAAGTACCACGGCTTCGTCGCCGACGACCCAACCGGTGTGACCGGCCTCGGTCACGACCACCGAAGGAGCGGAGTACTCCTCGGTGCAGCCGTCGTCGAACTCGACCCCCATCGTCCCCTGGGCGATGAAGCCGACGTGCACGTGCTGGCAGGAGTCGGTGCCCGTGACCGGCTGCATGTGCTCCCGCCACCCCCATCCGGGAGGGTAGATCACTCGTTTGACCCGACCGACGCCGGCTTCCTGCTCATCGACGGTGAGTCCTCCGATGGTGGTGCGAGTGCTACCCGGCATTGGATCTTCGAGCGTGCTCATGAACGAATCCTCGCCCCCCGGTCCCTCCCTGGCAAGGGCCGTGGGGGTGAAACTCCGGCCGGGCGTCCCTTGTCTGCCAGCTACGACTGAGCCTTCTGTCAGAGGTACTCCAGCTCCGACGCCGCCTCGTCAGACGGTCGAGTGTGGGTCTCGGGATCCGGGCCCGTTTCCTGGCTGCGCCCACGTCCTGCCTGCATGATCCCCTTGAGGGCGATGAGCACGAAGTAGGTCTCGAGCACGAGCCACACGATCTCGTTGCGGATCATCGCATTGAGGAACAGACAAGCACCGCCGACGAGGTTGAGCCCGTTGAACAGGTGCCCGATCCTGGCGTCGCTCATGCCCAGATGCCCACGTAGCCATCGGCTGTTGATCACGGTCACCGCGAGCATGATGCAGCCGGCGCCAACGGCCCCGAACGGTTGGCTGACGAAATCGGCCAGAGCGGCGATCACCTCGTTCATGGCGTTCCTGGCCCACGCCTCTTACTGCTCTGCCGCCCCATGTGACCACTCCTCGACTGTCGACCCGCGCCGTATGGATCTCAGAAGAACGAGATGAACTCACCGCAAGTCTGATACATCGGCGCCTACCAGCCAAAACGGGCGGAATCCCGCTATGAGGGCCAACGGCGACCCCACTGACGGTTGAGAGGGCGCCCGACTTGGTGTTCGGCGGTTTCCGCTTCGATCCTGCGATCGACCTCGGCAGCTGGCAACCTGACACCATCCAGCGACCGCGAAGGGATCCACCATGCTGACCGACGGCATCGACCACGTCGCCACGATCACCAACGACGCCGACCGGCTCAAACAGTTCTACGTCGACGTGTTCGGGGCCACCGTGGAACGCGACGGGCCCGAGTTTCCCGGCGGGCCCCGCATGCTCATCATCAACCTCGGTCCGGCGACCGAGCTCAACGTGTTCGAGATCGACGGCAACACCGAAGCCGACCGACAGACGCCGATGTTCGGTCGCGGCCGGCTCGACCACATCGGCCTCCACGCCGGGTCGCTCGAGGCCTTCGACGAGATCCGGCGGCGACTCATGGCCGCTGGTGCCACCGACGGGA
>JAOTYQ010000247.1 GCA_029861725.1 Acidimicrobiia bacterium
TGCCCGAGCAGCCGTGGTGTCAGCCGCTGCGGTCGAAGGGGCTGGTCGCGATGGCCGCTGCGATCGCTCTCGGCGTCGCCCTGTGCTCGTACGACACCCTGGGCGGGGGCTCCGAGCCCCAGTCGACATCGGGCGGCTCCCCCGACGCCGAGGCCGACCTGAGCGCTCCATCGTCCGAGGCGGCGGAAGCGCCGGTGATCGAAGGAGCAGATCAGAGCGGTGCCGGGCCGCGGCCCACCCTCGGGCAGGGCGATGGGGCCGCCGAGAGCACCGTGCCGACAGGCGAGCCCGAGTGGCTACCCCTTCCGGAGGACTACGAACCGGGCCTGGGCTTCACAGGCGCGAACGGCAGCTACTACTCGACCTACGGCGCGCCGCCCGAAGCGTTGCCGTGGATGCAGTCGCCGACCTTGTTGTTCAACCAGCCCCTCCCGGGCTCGACGCCGACGGTGGAGAACAACGCCGAGCTGGCGGTCCGCATCGACGAGGTCGTCCGCGGCCGGCGGCTGTACGACTATGGCAGCGGGTTCGAGGAGGGTGCGAACGCGCCCTACATGCTGATCGTCGATTCCGACGTGGAGACCTTCACCGAGGTCGTGTTCGCGCCGCAGGCGTGTGGTGCCGACTCCTGGTGGGCGTGGACAGCCGACGACTTCGAGCCCTACGTGAACGGCGCCTATCAGGACCAGGGCAGGTGGGGGATCCCGCTCCCGCCCGACTTCGCGATGAGCGGCGACGACTCCGACTTCCACGTGATGGTCTACGACTGGAGGGCCGACGTCATGATCGAGCTCTGGAAGGCCATGCCGACCAACCTGACCGGTAGGCCCGGCATCGAGGCATGCTGGGGCGGGGTTACGAAGGACTTCAGCCGGTCATCCAAGGGGATCTACCCCTTCCCGGTCGGCGTCGACGCCGCAGGCTTTAGCGCCGCCGGCCTGACGATCACCTTGGAGGACGTCCGGCGAGGCGAGATCCGCCACGCAATCGGTGTCTCGAGCGAGATGGTGATCGACAATCGTGATGCCGCCAGCTTCTCGTACCCGGCCAACCGCAACGATGGGAGGTGTGCCGCCGAGCCCGCGAACGACGATGCTCGCCGTGTGACCGCGGCGATGGGAGGCGTCGAGTTCTGCTTGTACGAAGGGCAATACCTCCGATTGCCGAGTGACTACGACGTGGACGCGATCGAGCATCCCTACGCCAGAATGATCGCTCGGGCCGGACGCGACTACGGGTTCGTCGTCCACGACATCGCCGGGTGCTTCTGCCTCCAGGCGGAGAGTGGTCGAGCGGTGACCGTCAACGGGTTGGCCGCCGTCGATCCGTGGGAGGAGGTCTACGGTGGCGCGGCCGAGTGGGAGATCCTGTGGCAGATCGACTGGACGCAGTTGGAGATCTTGCCTCGTGACTGGAGCCGGCCCGCCGGTCACCGAATCCCGTGCGCTGTGCCACCCGGGCGGGGCGTCGACTCGTTCCCCATGCAGGGAGACCCACGGTGCCAGGTTCCGGGCGATCCCTACGGCCCGGGCTGAGGAGCCGCCGATCTCCCGGCCGGAGAAGATCGCTCTTCGGGCGACGCACCGTCAGCACCCCTCGACTGGGGCGGTGATGGTCACCGTTCTGGTCGGGGGTCGCCAGGAGCCACCGGAGGTGTAGTATTCGCGATCAGCGGACGAGACGGGTCTCGGTGGTCGGCCCGTCTCCTCTGATGGCCTGTGCAGGCCAACTCCGCGGGACTGCCCGAATTGTTGCAGATCGGTCGCATTCGGGAGTCGGAGTGGTAGGTTCTCAGACGGTTGCGGTGTGGCTAGGGCGCCCCAGCCGCAGGCGAACAGGGGGAAACGGGGGACTGGGCGGAGCCATGCCGTTCGGGGGCCGGTGCACGTTGGCGCGGTGGCGAAACGACGGGATTGCAGCGATCCTGTCACACGCCGCGAGCCGGGCGCGCTTGTCGATGACGGTGGGCGATGGCGCCGATCGCACCGGCGAAGGAGGAACAGCGTGGCGGTAGAGACCTCGGGCGTGTCCGGCCGATACAGCGCAGACGGGTCCCGCCCGACGGAGGTTTCGGTGGCTTCCCTGGCCAAGCCGCGTCAGCGGCGGCCTGCGCTGGTCGTCATCGGTCTGCTCTTCGTGGCCCTCGCCGGCCTAGCAGGCGCCCTGGTGTATGGGTCGCTGACGACGACGGTCGCGGTGCTGGCCGCCGGCAACGATCTCGAGCCCGGGCAGACGGTTACCGCAACCGACCTGCGCGTCGTGGAGCTCGCCAACCTCGGCGACGCGGCAACGATTGCCGTCGCCGACCAGGCCGGGGTCATCGGCCGAGTCGCCCGCGGCCCGATTCCCGCCGGAACGCTGCTCAACGACGGCCTCTTCGGAGCGCCGGGCTCTGCAGTGCCGCCAGGCATGGCCGTCGTCGGTGCCGCCCTCGAGCCGGGCGCCGCACCGGGCCCCGATCTCCGAGCCGGCGATCTGGTCGACGTCCTCGCTGTCGCCGCCGTCACGACCGGCCTGGAACGGCCCGGGGACATCCAGGCACTGGTCATCGCACCGGCGACCATCTGGTCGGTCGAGCGGCCCGATGGCTCGGTCGGTGGGCGGATCGTAGTGTCCCTGCTCGTTCCCTCCGATTCGCAGACCGCCGTCGCTCAGGCGGCGGCCGACGATCGCCTCCGCCTGGCGCTCAAGGGAAGCGGTTGAGGAGCCACGCATGCTCCTGACGATCTCTTCGGTCCGTGGCTCGCCGGGCGTCACCTCGTGGGCGTTGCTGCTCGCAGCGGCGTGGCCTCCCGGTGCACCGGACGAGAGGGTCGTGCTCGAAGCCGACTGTGCAGGCGGTGTGCTCGGGGCCCGGTACCAGCTCGGCGTCGAGCCCGGCGCCGTCAGCCTCGTGTCGGCCTGTCGGAGGGCTGACGACACCCTGACCCTCGACCACCATGGTCGCCTGGTGGCCGATGGCCTGTGGGTAGTGCCCGGACCCGAGGTAGCAGAGCGGGCCGTTCCAGTCTGGACGAGCGGCGCCACGGACGTGGCCGGCGTGCTGCGCAAGGACGACCGGCTGTGGCTGGCCGACGTCGGTCGTGCTGGGCCCGAGAGCCCGGTGCAGGACCTGATCCGGTCATCGGTGGCGAACGTCGTTGTGAGCGGTCCCTCGATCGAAGACGTCGTCCAGGTCCCGGCCCGGGTCGCTGCGCTGTCGGCCTCGGCCCCGACCGGGGTGGTCGTGGTCGGCCGGTGTGACTTCGCTGAAGACGAGCTGCACCGGTTCTTCGGAGGTCGGGCGCTGTGGGCGGTGCCGACCGCGGATCGGCTGCCCGAGCTCGCGATGCGGGCTGTCCAGGGAGGCAGAGCCCGCCGCTCAGCGTCGTGGCGGGCCGCGACCGAAGTCGCATCCGACCTTGCGTTGCTGTGCCGTGGCGGACGGCGGCCCGTGTCTGGCCTCTCGGCGCACGGGGTGCAGGGGGCCGAGCGCGAGGCCCGGAGCGGTCCCGATCCCGCCGACCCCCCGGTTGCAATCAGGCCCCTCCCGACTCGGTCGGAGGATCCTGAACGAGCGGCGGCGACCCCGGATTCCAGCGCCGACGACGATCGGGCGGCCGAGCTCTCTCCGGCCATGCAAGCCGCGCTCGATCACCGTCGACGGGGACGGGCCCGATGATCGACCAGACCCTCTTGGTCCGGCTCTCGGCCCACGTCGGCGACGCACTGGAAGCCGAGATCACCCGCCGATCCGGGGCCGGGCTGGGCCGCCTTGGTGTCGAGGCTCAAGAGGCACTGGCTACCAAGGTGTTGCGGGACGAGCTCCAGCACGTTGACACCGAGCGGCTCAGCCGCGGCGTCAGCCGGCTGAGAGCCACCGACGAGCAGGCCTTGATGGACCGCGTGCTCGCCCAGGTCCTCGGTCTCGGCCCGATCGAGCTGCTGCTCGCCGACGACACGATCGAGGAGATCACCGCATCGCGGTGGGATCGAGTGTTCATCTACCGATCGAGCGGTGAGGTCGAGCTGCTCAGCGAGCGTCTCTGGTCGTCGGAGCTCGAGCTGGCCGACTGGCTCGCCCACCTGGCCCGGACCAAGGGCAGGACCGAGCGGCAGTTCAACCCCCAGTCACCGCTGCTGGTGATGCGCCTGGGTGAGGGCCTTCGGCTCGCTGCCCATCGCGACGTCAGCCAGCACGTCGGGTTCGCTCTGCGGCGCAACACCCTGGGCAAGGTCACGCTCGATCGACTGGCCTCGCTCGGGATGATGCCGGTCGAGATCGTCGAGTTGCTGCGAGCGGTGGTGCGCTCGAAGGAGATCCGGTTGGTCTTCGCCGGAGCCACGTCGTCGGGCAAGTCGACCACCGCCCGTGCCTGCCTCGCCGAGCTCGAGCCGATGGCGCACGTGATCGTCATCGAGGACACCGCCGAGCTCGACCTCTTCGACGACGTCCGGCACCCCAACGTCGAGTCGTGGGAGCAGCGCGAGCCGAATGCCGAGGGAGAGGGTGGCCTGTCGCAGGGCGAGCTCGTCACCCACGCTCTCCGGGCCCGCCCCGACTGGCTGGTGTGCGGCGAGGTGCGCGACTCGAACGCAGCGGTCCCGATGATCAAGGCGATGACTCAGGGTCAGGCGTCGCTCACAACCGTCCACGCCGCTTCGGCGGTGGCTGCGCTCGACAAGCTCGCGCTCTACCTCGGCACGGGGGAGGACCGACTCCCGATCGACGTGGCCCATCACCAGCTCTCGCTCGCGGTCGATCTCGTCGTCCATCTGGCCCAGCTCCCCGATGGGCGGCGTCACGTGACCGAGGTGGTGCAGGTCTCGGGCTTCGATGGGCAGCGGTGTGCCACCAACCGTTTGTACCGGGTCGATCCCCGGTTCGGCCCCCAAGGCTTCGCCCGGGTCAGCACCGAGTTGGCGACCAAGCTCGCCGATTCCGGATTCGACGTGTCCTCACTCGCGGGGATCGGACGGGCGGCGTGAGCTACCTGGTCGGCGCCGTGATCGGTACGCTCGCCGCCCTCGGCGTGGCACTGATCGTGCAGGGCATCGTCGGCACCGACGCTCGCGAGGGACGCCCCGGCGTGCCGTGGCGGTTGATCCGCATTCGGGCCGCGATCGCCGCCGCCGGCTTCGCGGTGGGCTGGCTGGTCACCGGTTGGCCCGCCGCCGGGGTCGTCGTCGCGGTCGCCGCCGCCGTCGTGCCGGGCTTGCTGTCGGCCCGCCGGGCGCGGGAGCAGAGCCTCGCCCTGACAGAGGGGCTGGCCGGCTGGGCCGAGATGCTCCGCGACACGATCGTGAGCCACGCCGGGCTCCGCGAGGCGATCGGCGTCACCGCCGACGTGGCGCCCGAGGAGATCCGACCGGCCGTCGTCCGGCTGGCGGCTCGAGCCGAGCACGAATCGCTGGCCGTGGGCTTGCGTCGCTTCGCCGACGAGGTCGCCGATCCGGTGGCAGATCTCATCGTCGCCGCGCTCGCAGTCGCTGCCGACGGGCAAGCCAGGAACCTCCCCGCGCTGCTTTCGGGCATCGCAACCTCGGCCCGGGCCGAGGCCCACATGCGGATGCGGGTCGAAACCGGACGAGCCCGCACCTACTCCTCGTCGAGAGCGCTCGTCGGTATCACGTTCGCGCTCTCGGTCCTCCTGGCCGTGCTCGCCCCCACGTTCATGGCACCGTTCGCCACGGTCTGGGGCCAGTTGGTGTTGGTCGTCATCGCCGCCTTGTTCGGCGGCGCGCTCTGGGGACTCGTCGTGCTCAGCCGCCCTGCGGCCTCGCCGCGCCTGCTCGCCGGAGTCGCCGATCGTTGGGGGGAGGCCGGGCCGTGATCGTTCTCCTGGTCGCGGCTGCAGCGGCCTGCGCCGGTGGCGGGATCGTGCTGATCACGTGGGGGCTCGTCGGGACGGCGACCTCTCTCGATGGGGCGGTCGCCGAGCTCCATCGGCCCCGCCACCCCGCCGCCTACCGGACCGCCGGTCCCGCCTGGCTCGAGCGCCTCGCCGGCCGACCAACCGGGCGCCGCCTCAGCGATCTGACGGTGTGCGAGCGCGACACCGCCCGATGGGTCCAGGATCGGCTCAAGTGGGCGTCGCTCATCGCCGCCCTAGCGATGCTAGCCGCCGCCGTCGTGCCGGTGGCCGCCGGCTACGGGACCGCCCTGCCCGTCGTCGTCGCCGCACTGGTGGCTGGCGGGCTCGCTGGCTGGCTGTACGCCGGAATCGACCTCCGGAGCGATGCCGAACGGGCCCGGCGCGACGT
The DNA here is from genome assembly GCA_029861725.1 of Acidimicrobiia bacterium. GTDB lineage: Bacteria > Actinomycetota > Acidimicrobiia > Acidimicrobiales > SZUA-35 > CADEDH01. The sequence goes on from JAOTYQ010000247.1 coordinate 6,244, forward strand.
TCGCCACGCTGTCGCGTCCTACCTCGAGCTGGTCACGATCCTGATGGCGGGAGGATCCGGCCCCGAGTCGGCGATGTACCTGGCCGCCGAGGTTGGTCGGGGGCCGGCCTTCCGGCACTTGCGCTCGGCGCTGGCGGCGGCGCAGGTCCGCCAGGAACCTCCCTGGGCGTTCCTCGGCCAGCTCGGCACGCGCCTCGCCGTACCCGAGCTCGTCGAGCTTGGGGCATCGATGACGCTGGCGGGCGGCGGCGCCCAGGTCAAGGACACCCTCTCGGCCAAGGCCGCGTCGATCCGGGTTGCGGACCTGGCCCGGGTCGAATCCGAGGCCCAGGCCCGGTCGGAGACGATGGCGTTCCCGGTGGTGATGATGTTCACCGGCTTTCTGCTCCTCCTCGGCTACCCGGCACTGGCCGGGCTTACCGGCCCATGACCGCGTCCGAGCGGCCGCCCGACCCGAGCCGCCGGCGGCTCGGCGCGGCGCCTCTCAGGCCACCGACCTCCGGAAATCCACCATCACACCAACAGGAGAACACGAGCGATGTTGAAGTTGCAGATCATCACCATGACCGCGCTGGCTGCTCTCGCGGCAACGCTCCGTCTCCGCCTCGGATCGGGGCTGCGAGACGAGCGCGGGGAGATCACCTCGACGGTCGCCATCATCGGCGTCCTCGTCGTCGGTGCACTGGCCGCCGGGGCCATCGTGGTCGCCCGGATGCAGGCCCATGCCAATGCGATCCCGAACCCGGGTGGCTGACGACGGCACCTGGGGGCGAGCGCGGATCTGCCACCGTGACCACGATCACGGTCTCGGTCGTTCTGCTGGCGACGATGCTCGTCGTCCAGTTCGGGCTCGCCTATTACGCCCAGCAAGTGCTAGCGGGGGCGGCCCAAGACGGAGCTGCCAATGGAGCTCGGCGGGACTCCACACCCGAAGCCGGCCGGTTGCTGGCTGAGGACCTGGTCGATCAGGCCGGTGCGTCGCTGCTCACCAATCGTCAGGCGGACGTCGAGGTGCGCAACGGCCGGGTCGTCGTGTCGATGCGGGGTGAAGTGGTCTCCCTGATCCCGTTCCGTCGCTCGATCACCGTCGAGGCGTCCGGGTCGGCTCCTACCGAGGAGTTCCGCCCCCAACGGACGGGTACATGACCGATGAACACGTGGAGATCTCCCCCCGTGGCCGGCGATATGAGCGCGGCGCAGGCGGCGTCGAGCTGGCGGTTGCGTTCACCTCGCTGCTGTTGGCGCTCTTCTTCGTCGTCGGGGCCCTCCGGGTGTCGACGACCCGGAGCGACGTATCGGCGGCGGCCCGGGCCGCAGCCCGAGCCGCCTCCCAGGCCTACGACGCCAGCGACGGCTCGGCCGAGGCGGCCCGAGTGGCCGAGGACGCGCTCGTCGACCGGGGTGTCGGGTGCCGAGAGCTGGGCGTCGCCGCGTCGGGCGACTACCGGCCGGGAGCGATCGTCACCGTGACCGTGACCTGCACCGTCGACCTGGGAGACGTCGCCCTCGTCGGCTTCCCCGGAACCGAGACCGTCACGGCGACAGCAGCCGAGATGGTCGACGTGATTCGGGGTGGGGGATGAGCACTGTCGAGCCCCGGGAGCAGGGTGACGTCATGGTCACCACCCTCGTGTTTCTCGCGGCGCTGCTCGTCGCCTCGACGATCCTGATCTCGGCGTCCGAGCAGTGGGAGGCTCGCCGCAAGGCGGCCGCCGCCGCGGCGACGATGGCTCGGGCTGCGGCCCAGGGTGACGTTGAGCTCGTGCGCGAGGGGCGCGACGGGATCGACCCCGACCGGGCCCGGCGACGTGTACGGGACGTGCTCGCCGCCCTCGACCGAGGCGACGACGAAACCACCTACAGCGGCCGGATCCTCGCCGTCGACGGACCGATCGTCACCGCCGAGGCTACGGCCTCGGTCGACTACACCTTT
>JAOTYQ010000248.1 GCA_029861725.1 Acidimicrobiia bacterium
TGCGAGGGTGACTCGTGACCCAGCACCGGGTCAACCAGCGTTGCCCAGGTGTCGGCGTCCCAGCGGCGTGCCGGCCCGAGCGCCGGCCCCGAGCTCCCACCGAGATTCGTGGCCCCATCCACGCCTCAGGGGGCTCCGGCAACAGATTTCGGGGGGTTGCGACCACCGGCACCATCGGTAGGGTGTCGCAAACGTCGATGACCGCCCGCCTTGGTCACCGATACAGTGAGCAAGGCCCGGGATGTGGCGCAGTTTGGCTAGCGCACCTGCTTTGGGAGCAGGGGGTCGCCGGTTCAAATCCGGCCATCCCGACGGAGAGGAAACGAGCAGCCCCAGGCCACACCCTCACGGGCAGGCCTGGGGTTACTCTTGTGGCAGACGCCCTCGGGGTATCGCTGGCCAACTCGACCGCCAGATCGAACCTCGGCCACCCGGTCATCGCTTGCCCGGTCGAGGCGACCGACCTACTGTCATCGCTTCGCGACGCGTCGTCTGCACGCTGCGATCGACCAAAGGGGAATCATGAGAACTCGGGCCGCAGTCCTTCGAGAACTGAACCAGCCGTGGAGCGTCGAGGAAATCGAGCTCGATGCACCCAAGCACGGCGAGGTGCTGGTCAAGCTGGCCGCCTCGGGACTGTGCCACTCCGACGAGCACGCCTACGACGGCCATATCGCCGGTCTCGTTCCCGGTCCGCCCATGATCGGCGGGCACGAAGGCTCCGGCATCGTCCAGGAGGTCGGGCCCGGAGTCGACTGGCTCGAGCCCGGTGACCACGTCATCTTCGGGTTCATCCCAGCGTGCGGACGCTGCCCGTCGTGCGCGGCCGGTCACTCCAACCTGTGCGACGCTGCGGCCACGTTCACCGAGGGGACGCAGATTCTCGACGGTACGTCGCGACACCACACGCTCGACGGACAGGATCTCGGGCTGATGTGCTTGCTCGGCACGTTCTCCGAGCACACGGTGGTCAACGAGGCCAGCTGTATCAAGATCGACGAGGATTGGCCGCTCGACAAGGCGTGCTTGCTCGGGTGCGGGGTGGTTACCGGGTGGGGCTCAGCGGTGTACTCGGCCGGAGTCGAGCCTGGGGACTACGTCGCGGTGGTCGGTTGCGGCGGGATCGGCTCAAACGCCGTGCAGGGAGCGGCCATGGCCGGCGCTCGGGTCGTAACGGCGATCGACCCCGTTGCACTCAAACGTGAGAAGGCAATGGAGTTCGGCGCAACGCACACGTTCTCCTCGATCGAGGAGGCGATGGACTCCCTCGGCGACACCACCTGGGACCGAGGCTACGACAAGGTCATCATGACGATGGGCACCGGCGATGGCGAGACGCTCGGTCAAGCCTTCAATCTCGGCGGCAAGCGAGCGAAGATCGTCATCACGAACCTTCATTCGACGTCGGAGGGGAGCCTGGCCGTTCCGGGGATCATGATGACGATGTTCGAGAAGCAGCTCGTCGGATCGCTCTTCGGCTCGGCGAACATTCGCAAGGACATCCCCCGCCTGTTCGAGCTCTACCTCCAGGGACAGCTCAAGCTCGACGAACTGATCACGAAGACCTACACCCTCGACCAGATCAACGAGGGCTATCGGGCGATGCGTGACGGCGAGAACATTCGGGGCGTCATCCTCTTCGACCAGTAGGCCGGTCCCACGAGATCGCGTACTCCCGCGATCCGGAACCAGGCCGTGAGTAGCGAGAGGTCTGGGCTGAGCCTGCAGAACCCGATGTAGAGCGCCCAGGCGACCGCTACATCGACGAGAACGATGAAGTTGGCGAAGATGCCGAGGCCCGGCGAAGGTGCCGAGCACGAAGAGGATCACGTAGCCGATGCCGGCGATGCGTGCGGCCTTTCGGTTCCTTTCTCTGCTCTTGCTGGCGCTACGCCGCGGCCCCGACGACGGCCTTGCCCCGGACACGGCCCGCTTCGAGCTCGCGTAGGGCGAGGGGGACATCGCCGAGGTCGAACGCTCGATCGACGATCGGCACGACCTCGCCGTTCTCGATGTGGGCGGCGAGCCGCTCGATGTGCGTGTAGTGCTCGGTGCTGATGAAGGTGGTGAGACGTTGGCCGACGAAGGGCGACAGCAGCATGGCTCGCAGCTGGCGACCGACGCCTCCGGTCCAGCGACCGCCGCCTTCGCCGCCGACGATGACGAGCGTCCCGGCCGGCTGCAGCGCTCGGCGTAGCCTTCGGATGCTGTTGCGTCCGCCGATGTCGAGGATCAGGTCGTAGGTGGGGCCGTCGGCAACGAAGTCCTCCTCGGCGTAGTCGATGACCCGGTCGGCCCCGATCGAGCGAACCAGATCGGCCTTGGCCGCGCTGGACGCGCCGGTGACTATGGCTCCGAATGCCTTGGCCAGCTGTACGGCGTAGGTCCCGACACCGCCGGAGGCGCCGATGACGAGCACCGACTGTCCGTCACGAACACCGCCTATGTCGGTCAGGGCCTGCAGGGCGGTGATGCCGGAGATCGCCGCCACCGCGGCTTGCTGGGACGTGACGGTGGACGGCTTGTGCGCGAGCTTGTTCTCGTCGGCAGCGGTGTAGTCGGCATAGGAGCCCTTGGCGATCCCGAACACCTCGTCGCCGGGCTGGAAACGGGTGACATCGGGGCCGACGGCGACGATCCGGCCGGCTACGTCGAGGCCAGGGATCGGGTTCTTCGGCTTCGTGATGCCGTAGCCGGCGAGCCGGACCAGGTACGGAAGACCGGTCACGAGATGCCAGACGCCCCGATCGACACCGGCCGCCTCGACCTCGATCAGCACCTCGTTTCGGCCTGGCTCCGGACGATCGACGGTCTGGAGCTCCAAGACCTCAGCGGTGCCGTACCGGTGCTGAACGATCGCTTGCATCTGCCTGGGGGCTGGCTCCGATGCGGGAGATCGGTCGTTGCCGACCTCGGCAATCGGCTGGTCGAAGCTTCGTCGCTCGTTCATGGGGTTCGCTCCTCGCTCTGCGGGCTGTTCTTGTCTGAGTCGTTGACCGTACTTAGTACGACCGATAGGCTGATGACCCTACTCGTACTAAGTACGAGCGGCAAGACAGATTCTGGAAACGTGACCGATGACACCTGAACCAGCCACCGACGAGATCACCGACGATCGGCCTCGGGCGCCGCTCACGAGGGACCGGGTTCTGACCGGGGCGATCGACCTGGCCGATCGCATCGGCATCGAGCCGTTCACGATCCGCAAGCTGGCTTCCCACCTGGGCGTGAAGCCGATGACGATCTACCATCACGTGGCGAGCAAGGGCGCGATCCTCGACGGCATGATCGACATCGTGTTCAGCGAGATCGACCTCCCACCTGACGAGGTCGACTGGAGGACGGCGATCCGGCACCGATCGATCTCCGCCCGGGAGGTGCTGAATCGCCACCCGTGGGCGACCCCGCTCATGGAATCGAGAACGTCACCCGGCCCTGCGACGCTGCGCCATCACGACGCCGTGCTCGGCTGCTTCCGACGGGGCGGGTTCTCGGTGACGCTCACCGCCCACGCATACGCCATCGTCGACAGCTATCTCTATGGCTTCGCCCTGCAGGAGGCCAACCTCCCGTTCGGTGGCGGTGAGGAGATCGGCGAGCTGGCAGAGGCGATCATCGAGCCGCTCGCGGTCGAGCAGTACCCCCACCTCGTCGAGCTGACGACCGAGCACGTCCTGCAGCCCGGCTACGACTTCAGCACATCGTTCGAGATCGGGCTCGACTTGCTCCTCGACGGCCTGGGGGCTGCGGTCTGCTCGGAGCCCTGAGCTGTGGCGCTCGAACGCCATCGTCCGGTCGCTTGCCACGGCGTCGTCGCATCGCTTAAAGAGAGGCCATGGACCTGGAGATCGCGATCGATGACCCACTCCGTGCCGACGTGCGATCGCTGCTGGAGAACCACCTGTCGTTCGCCCGGGAGGTGGTGGGGGCGCTCAGGCAGCTCGACGCTGTTGATGCCGAAGTGACGTCGATGCACACCGCTCGTCTGGCCCGGGGTCGGGGGGTCGGGCGAGCGATCGTGGACCACCTCCTGGCCGAGGCGGCGTCTCGAGGCTGCCGCCGGGTCAGCCTCGAGACCGGCACGATGGCTGCGTTGGAGCCGGCCCGGGAGCTGTACCGGTCGATTGGCTTCACCCCCTGCGGGCCGTTCGGCGACTACACCGCTCACGACGGGAGCGTCTGCATGACGATCGAGCTGAGCTCCGGCGACGCCGCAAGGCTCTGATGCAGGGTCGGATCGTGAGCGGCGAGGAGATCGACGTGGACGACCTGGTCGGCTCGATCGCCGCCAGCCCGAAGTACCGAGTCCTCGACGAAGCGACGATCGAGCGGGTCGCTCGACAGGTGGCGGCGACCGGCTCGGCCCGGCTCGACAAGCGAGTCCGTAGGGAGCTCCACCACGTCTTGGCCGCCTATCACCTCAGCCGGTTCTCGTTGCCAACGGTCGATCGGCTCGTGGCGGCGATCGGCCGAGGGGCAAGTGACGAAGCGGTCCGGGCCGGTTGTAGCGAGGTCTTGTCGTGGCATGCGACCACCCGCGAGCGATACCCGCTCCTGTCCGAGGGATACTACGAGCGGCTGTTCGCCGTCACCGGTGCGCCCAGAACCGTGGCCGACCTCGCGGCCGCCGTCCACCCGTTCGAGTGGCGGTGGACGCAGCTGCCGGCAGAGTCCAGCTACGTCGCCTACGACATCAATCGGACCTTCGTCGTCGCCGCCGACCGCTACCTCCGAGCCGAGGGGGCGGGTCGGGCCGAGCAGCGCGACCTGCTGGTCGAGCCGCCGATCGAGTCCGTCGATCTCGCCCTCTTCCTCATGACCTATCACTGCCTCGAGCAGCAGCTTCCCGGCGCTGGTTGGCGAGTCATCGAGCGCTCGCCGGGCCGGTGGAGCGCCGTCAGCCTGCCGGTGGCGAGCCTCGGCAACCGGCAGCGGGCGAGGTTCGGCATCCTCGCCGGCGAGCTGGAGGCCCGACTCACCGAGTCCGGCCGTCGCTACCTTGTGCAGGAATGGGAGACCGAGCGCCTGTATCTGATCGAGCAGCCTGCCCCGACCGGCGCCGGCGGCTGAGTCGATGAGCGAGGAGCGCCGGGCTGCGCTGTATGTGGTGGCGACCCCTATCGGGAACCTCGACGACCTTTCGATCCGAGCGGCGAGGACGCTCGAGACGGCCGACGTGATCGCTTGCGAGGACACCCGCCGGACCCGGAAGCTCCTCACCCACATCGGGGTCACCGGCAAGCGGCTCATCCCATGTCATGACCACAACGAGCGCAACAGCGCGGCGGGGATCGTCAAGCTGCTCGACCAGGGCCGGAGCGTCGCGCTCTGCTCCGACGCCGGCACTCCCCTGCTCAGCGACCCCGGCTACCGCGTCGTCACCGCTGTCAGGGAAGCGGGGTTCGACGTCGTAGCCGTTCCCGGGCCGTCGGCGGTGTCCACGGCCTTGGTCGTGTCGGGGCTACCTCCCGACCGATTCGTGTTCCTCGGGTTCGCCCCCCGCAAGCCGGGCCGTCGCCGCCGGTGGCTGGCCGACATTCGGCGCTTCGGATGCACGGCGGTGCTGCTCGAGTCGGCCCAACGGTTGCCCGCGCTGCTCGCCGATGCACTCGACGAGCTTGGCGACATCGACGGCGCTGTCTGCGTCGAGCTCACCAAGAGGTTCGAAGAGGTGGTCACCGGACCGTTGTCGGAGCTGGCGGCCCGTTTCGAGGAGCCGCCCAGGGGCGAGGTGACCGTGGTCCTCGATGGTGGCGCGGTCGACGGTGCTGCGTTCGACACCCGAACGGAGGAGGCTGGTGGTGACCACCGCCGAAGCGGCGGCGTCGGACACGATCACGGCGAGGCAAGCGACGCCGGCCCGGCCGGTGTCCCGCCCGATTGGCCGCCGCTAGGTGGGCGGGGCTGACGGGCGGTTGCCCGGTTCCAGCCGGCGGAGCCGGAAGCCGAGCTCGATCCCGAGATCGAGCTCGGTGATCGCGTAGTCGAGTCCGTCGACGACCTCTGCGAACCGGTTCCTGTAGAAGCTCCGCATCCCCTTCGGCTGGCCCCCGAGGCTGCGGACCGGGAAGGTCACCAGCACGGTCGGAGCGTCGAGGTTGGCCAGCAGCTGCCGGCTGACGCTGCGATCGAGCTGGTCGAGGCAGGGCAAGGTCTTGAGCAGGAGCACCAGGTCGGCGGATCGCTCCGGTGGGCCGTCGAGGAGGTCGTGGGGAAAGGTCTCGACCGGATGTCCGAGCAGCTCGCTCGCAGAGGCGACGAAGGCCAGCAAGTCGAGGTAGATATCGCACCCGAGGTAGCGCCGGGGCGTGACCGGCATCAGGTGGCGGCCGAGAGGGTTGAGCCCGCAGGCAAGGTCGAGAATCGTGTCGGGCTCGGAGACGCCGTCGAAGAGAGCGGCGTAGTAGTCGCCGAGCCGACCGAGCCGCTCCCCCATCGAGGTGTGCGTTCCGAGGATGGCGGCCACACGGGCAAGGCGGGCCGGCCCAGGGTCGGCGTCGGCGAGATCGGCGAGCCACCGGTCGTAGCGCATCGACGGGGCGAGATAGGCGCCACCGACCTGGTGCAGAGCGCGCTTGGCTCGCTTCAGGGCCTCGCGATCGGAACGACCGGGCTGGCTCAGCTCGCGATCACAGAGCCGGGCGAGGAACCCCGGCAACACCTGGCGGGCCTTGGCCGCCCGCTGGAGCTCGGCAACGAGCCGGTCTCGACGAGCTTGGTCGGCGCTCACGCTGCGGGAGCGGCCAGGAGGTCGGTCACCTGCCGCATGAAGGTGAGGTTGTGGAGGGTGGCCAACCGCAACAGGAGCGGCTCGTCCCGTCTGAGGAGGTGGTTGAGGTAGCCGAGCGAGTAGTGGGTACAGGCGACGCAGTGGCACTCGTCGGAGATCGGAGCACGTGATCGTTGGTGGACGTCGTCGCGGAGATAGACCTTCTCGAACCAATCGCCGGACAACGACGGGGCGCCGTCCCGAAACCGGTAGAGGCGGCCGCGGCGAGCGTCCCGGGTCGGCAGGGAGCTGTCGAAGGTGGCGTAGCCGAGCTCGAAGCAGCGAGCGATCGAGACCGGATGCCCGACCCCGAGGGCGTGGAGCGAGAACTCGGCGGGAATCAGCTCCCGGAGCAAGGCGAAGGTGTCGATGAGCAGGTTGCCGTCGCCGTCGAGCGGCCAGCCCCCGAAGCCGTAGCCGTCGAACCCGATCTCGAGCAGCTCCTCGGCGCAGCGGCGTCGCAGAACCTCGTCGCGCCCGCCTTGAACAACCGCGAACAGGCGGGGCCGGTCGGGCTCGCCGATCAGATCGCCGAGCGACTTGGTGAACTCGTCCTTGCAGCGCCGAGCCCATGCCAGGGTCCGATCGACCGACAGCCGCTGCTCCTCTGATGGGTCGTCGGCGTGGGTGCAGTCGTCGAGGCAGAAGGCGATGTCGGCACCGAGTCGGCGCTGGTTGACGATTGCCCGCTCGGGCGTGAGTTTCACCTTCGCCCCGTCGGGGGACACGAACGTCAGACCGTTCTTGGTGATCGTGCCGAACCTCGCGTTCTCCCGGATCAGTGAGTAGGCCTGAAAGCCGCCCGAGTCGGTCATCACCAGGCCCGGAAAGCCCATCATCGTCGCCAAGCCCCCGAGGGCGTTGACCCGCGTCACGCCCGGCGAGCGCAGGAGGTGGAAGGCATTGACCATCAGCAGTCGAACCCCGGCCGAGGTCAGCTCGTCACCGCCGACGCCCCGCACCACGCCGTAGGTGGCATCCGGGACGAACACCGGTGCCGGGCTGGCGAGGGGCGGCAAGTCGGGGAGGAGTTCCATGGCTCGGTGTTCGACGAGACTAGTGCCGCTGACCCCCCGGTCGGTCCTGCAGCTCGAGGGCCCGCATCGTGGTGAGCGCGTAGGCGGCGAGCGCCTCACCCTGGAACATCCTCGTGGCGACGAGCGACGTGGCCCCCCGTCGGTGCTCGACCAGCGCCTCGATCGTGAATCGGGGACCGACGATCGGCTCGAGGTAGTCGATCCGCATGTTGATCGTGGCCATCCAAGACCGCGGCGCGTCGGCCGAGCGCCGCTCGGGGCCGGCCCGGTTGGCGTGGAGGGAGACGAGATCGACATACGTGGCGGTGAACCCACCGAACAGCTGACCACGAGGGTTGAGGACCCAGGCTGGTAGGT
>JAOTYQ010000878.1 GCA_029861725.1 Acidimicrobiia bacterium
CCGCGCCTCCAGCCGTGACGCCGACCGCGAGGCAAATCGTGAGGCCGGCGGCGACGCCGACCGGGCCGATCCAGGGCGCGGCGGTGGGCGAGCGGGCGACAGTGCGCGCCCCGCGGTCGGGCTCGGTCAGCGGATCCGGATCTGCACGACCGCCGACGGCACGCGTCTCGCCTATGCAGAGTCGGGATCCGGGCCGCCTCTGGTGAAGGCGGCCAACTGGATGACCCACCTCGACTACGACTGGGAGAGCCCGGTCTGGCAGCACTGGAACGAGGCGCTCTCGAGCCGGCACACGCTCATCCGATACGACGAGCGAGGGTGCGGCCTGTCGGACTGGGACGTCGACCGCTTCAACTTCGAGGCCTGGGTCGACGATCTCGCATCGGTGGTCGACGCGATGGGCCTCGAGCGCTTCCCGCTCCTCGGCATCTCACAGGGCGGAGCGGTGGCGATCGCCTACGCGGTGGCTCACCCCGACCGGGTCAGCCGACTCGTGCTGTGCGGTGCGTACGGCCAGGGTCGGCTCGTCCGGGCCACCACCGACGACCAGCGCCGGGAGGCGAACCTCCATCTCGAGCTGGCCCGCGTCGGCTGGGGCACCGGCGACCCGACGTTCCGGCAGGTGTTCACCTCGCAGTTCATGCCCGATGGCAGTCGCGAGCAGTGGGACGCGTTCAACGAGCTCCAGCGTCGGACCTGCTCGCCGGCCAATGCTGTCCGCTTCATGGAGGTGTTCGCCGAGATCGATGTGCTCGACGAGGCGAGCCGGGTCACCTGCCCCACGCTCATCATGCACTCGCGCAACGAGCTCCGGGTCCCATTCGACTCGGCCCGGGAGCTCGCAGCGTTGATCCCCCACAGTCAGCTCGCGCCGCTCGAGAGCCGCAACCACATCCTGATCGAGTCCGAACCGGCCTGGACTCGGTTCCTGTCCGAGATCACCGCGTTCCTCGGTGCTGACGACTGACGAGCAAGGGGCCCCGGGTTCCCCTCACTCGCCAACGGCGTGCTCAACCGACCTGGGGTGGCGAGCACGGGGCCCAGTGCAGGCCCCGGACCAGCTCGCACAACCAGGGTGGTGCCGCCGGGAACTGCGCCGATGCCGGATGGGCGACGGCGTACACGCTCCGGCGCCGGCCGTCGCCGCCGCCGAGGTAGGTGATCAGCACGGCGACCTCGTGGCCGAGCTCGATCCGGTAGTGGTCGAAGCCGTCCAACCGGCAGGCCACGGCCGGTTCGATGCGGGTCTCGTACCAGTGGACGGCAGCCACGCCTCGCACGGTATGACCGGGCGCTGTCTGGCCGCTGCCGTTCGGTGACAGGCCGCTGAAAGCGACACGGCAGCAGGTCGACGAGCCGGTGAAACCGGGCGAGGCGAGGCTCGACCGCTATGACTGCTCTCACCCACCCGACCGAGCCCTCCACCGGCAGCTCCCTCGCCCCATCCCAGCGTGGAGCGACGGTGGTCACGGCGGCCGGCGTCGGCGCGGCCATCGCCCTCTCCCTCGGCGTCTACGGTCGCGTGCACAGCCCAACCGGCCAGGCGGTCGTCGACTTCGGTTTCGGAACCGTGCTGCCGATGAAAGCCTGGCTGACGACGCTGGCCGCCTCCCTCGGTCTGGCCCAAGGCCTCTCGGCCCTGTGGCTGTGGGGCCGGCTGCCCGGAGCCGGGACGGCCCCTGATTGGCTGGCGACCGGCCACCGCTGGCTGGGGACGCTCACGTTCTTCTCCACGCTTCCGGTCGCCTACCACTGCCTGTGGTCGCTCGGGTTCCAGGACACCTCGCCTCGGGTGCTGGTCCACTCGGTGCTGGGCTGCGCCTTCTACGGTGCCCTGGCCACGAAGCTCCTTGCGCTGCGGTCCGAGCGGATGCCGGGCTGGGCCCTGCCGCTGTTCGGTGGCGCGCTCGTGTCGGTCCTGACCGGGCTCTGGCTCACCTCGTCGCTCTGGTTCTTCACCACCGTCGGTGGTTCCGGCCTGTAGCGCTCCACCATCCCGCCTCTCGAACACCCGGCACCACGAAGGAGAAACCGACGATGCACAAGCCCATCGCCCCCACCCTCGCCCTGGTTATCGCCGGCGGCCTCGCCGCCGGGATCGCCCTGGCCCGACCCGCCATCCCGAACGCAGCCGCTGCCCCGACCCAAGCCGCGACCCAGGCGGCTGCCGAACGGGCGACTG
>JAOTYQ010000879.1 GCA_029861725.1 Acidimicrobiia bacterium
CCGGGGTGTCCGGGGTGGGCGGTTCGTTGGGTCCAACCAACGGGGTCACCAGGTGAGCTGGGGGCAAGGGAACCGGACCGAGAAAGTTCCTCCATCACCCCGACGGGTGATCGCCCTGGGGAGGAAGTTTCTCGGGCCCCTTGCGGCCAGCGACGGTGACCCCAACGTGGGACCAATCTGTCGCCCACCCCGGACACCCCGGTGACTCAACGAACCGAGACCCCAGTGGTCACCGCTGCCCTCGGATCGGCATGAACATCTCCGACCACCCCATCCAGGCCAGGACGCCGGTTACCGAGAGCCATGTCTCGCGGCTCGCATGCATCTTCACGATTCCACGCTGATCGCGGGGCCGACTAGTGCGGTCGAAACGGGGACCTTTGTCTCTTCCTCGGAACCCTTCGGACTTGATTGACTGCTGAGATCGAGCCGGCCGAGATCGGCCCAGGCGTCGCCGAGCTAGAAGTGGGGTTCACTGTGAAAAGAAGACGCGTCCTCCTTGCCGCGCTACTTGCAAGCGTGCTCGCTGTCGCCCTGGCCATCAATCCGGCCGAGGCCGACCACAATCACGAAAGGAACAGGAAAGCCGACGGCGTGTGGTGCTACACCCCCGTCCTCGAGGCGCTGACCCCCATCCCCTACGGAGAGAATGACTACGATGGCGACGAGTACCCCGGCGACAAGACCTTCTCCACGGTGTTCGAGACTGCCGAGTGGACCGGGGTCTTCGAAGGGACCTCTCGGGACTATGGGGTGGGTATCGCCGATCCTCCCCTCGAACCGACCGGGTTCACAGCCGCGGTGGTCTTCGACTCGGTCAAGGTGAAAGGGGTCGAAGGAGGGATGGTTCTCGACGTCCATGGAGGCAGGTACCGTGGCCAGTGGAACGGTGGGTTCACGATCAACAGCGGCACCGGTGATCTGAGCCGTATCGAGGGCTATGGGTCCTGGTGGGGGCCCGGCTTCAACCCCGATAACCCCGATGAGTGCGGCGTCATCTACTACGATGTCGAGAGGTTGCACGGTGTCGAGCCTCCCGAGCGGCGGCCCCTGACGGTCAGCCTCGAGATCTCATCGACGGAGGCCGACTTCGAATGCCAGGTGGGTGAGCCCACCGGTCAAGCCGGGTCCGGTCGTCTCTCGCATCTGGGCAGAGTCGAGATCAGCGGCGGCCACTGCACCGACTTCGCAAACCTCCCCCTCGTCGAGCTGACCGCCGGATTCGGCACCTACGTCGCCAGAAACGGCGACGCCATCGAGGTCACCTATTCCGGCCAGGCCACACCGAGCGAAGATGGCTCGGCCTTCAACGGCGAAGGATCGGCCGAGATCGTGGGCGGTACCGGCCAGTTCCACAAGGCCTCCGGTGCGTTTGATTTCACCGTCACGACCCCCGTCAATCCCGACGGCTCACTCGGGGTGGCGCAGCTCGATGGTCGAGGTTGGATCGCCTACGACCGATCACACCCAGGCGACGACTAGCCGGCCGACCTTCCTTGGGCGTCGCCAGCGTGACGCCCAAGAAAGGTGGCGACTACCGCACCACTTGGCCAGAGAGGTCGGCCGCCGAGGGCGCACGCCATCGGCACTCATTGCTCGCTGAATGATCTTCTCTGCTCTCGCTGACGATGATGAGCGAACATTATCGGACGCTGTCAGTACTCTACATCGCCGGTACCAGCGTGCTCCGATCCGGCGTTTCTGAGCAATGACGCCGAGCGGGTCATCGTTGCTCCCAAGAGCGTGCTGCCCTGTCCGATTCCCGCCAGCGCAGCAAGATGAGCAGGACCAAACTTGCCAACGTGGACACGGAACAGACGACCCCGCACCACCGACTCGCATGGCTTGGTGCCTCTGCCGTTGTCCTCGGATGGGGTGTCAACTTCGTGTTGGTCAAACACGGCCCTCAATCAGTTCAGCGTCGGTGCGTTCAACTTCATCAGATTCGGTGGCATGGTCGCCCTCGGCTGGACCGTGATCGCCATCACCGGTGGGCAAACCCCACTAGCCCGTGGGGACCGCCGTTGGCTCGTTCTCGTCGCCATCGTTGGATTCTGCGGCTACGTGTTCGGATTCAGCGTCGGTCTTGCCTTACACCAGCGCCTTCTCCGCCTCTCTTCTCCTCGCACTCGTACCGCTCTGGGTCGCCACCTTCACCTCGATACTCAACCGGCAACCACC
>JAOTYQ010000249.1 GCA_029861725.1 Acidimicrobiia bacterium
CACGGCGCAGGCTGATCTCGAGTGCCTCGTGAATGGCTGCGAGGTAGGTCCCCTCGCGCTCGGTCGCTGGCACCTGCTTCGGGGCTTCGTCGGCTTCGGACAGGACGTAGCGCTCGACGTCGGCGGAGGTTGCCGCGGCGGACGCCGAGCTCGTGCGCCGACTCCGTCGAGCTGGTGCCGTGATCGTCGGGACCACCCGCTCGCACGAGTTCGGCTGGGGCATCACAACACAGCATCGCAATCGCCCGAGCACGAGGAATCCGTGGGACCCCGACCGGGTGCCCGGAGGCTCCAGTGGCGGCTCGGGCGCCGCAGTGGCGGTGGGCATGGTCCCGCTCGCCATTGGCAGCGACACGGGTGGCTCGATCCGCATCCCCGCGAGCTTCTGCGGCGTCGCTGGCTTGAAGCCGACGTACGGTCGCGTCCCCCGGACGGGTGGTGTGCCGCTGGCCCCGAACCTGGACACTCCCGGTGCCCTTGCCCGCACAATCGGCGACGCCGCGATCGCGGTCGGAGTGATGAGCGGGCCGGACGGTCTCGACCCAGCCTGCGGTCTCGTCGAGTGGCGTTCTGCCCCGGCGCCCCGCCCCTCCCTGCACGGTACTCGGATCGGCGTCTCGGAGGATCTCTTCGAGCGGAAGCTCGACGCCGCGATCGCTGGCGTCTACGAGTCCGGCGTCGAAGCCTTGGCGGAGCTCGGTGCGGAGCTGGTCGCTGTCGAGCTCCCACCCGCAGCGGAGATGCGAAGCGCCTTCGTACCGTTTCAGATGGCAGAGGCGTTCCACGTCCACAACCGGATGATGGGGCTCTATCCGGAGCACGCCGACCATTACGGCCCCGACGTGCGGTCGCGCCTCGACGCCGCGTCCGAGGTGACGATCGGCGACTACCTGGAAGCGGCCGCAGCTCGGGACCGACTGAATGCGGCGTTCGACGCCGGGCTCCGGTCCGTCGACGCCGTCGTCAGCCCGGTCTCGGCGGTTGCGCCGCCTCGGAGAGAGAACTGCGACGAGGTCTCGCTGCACGGCGAGGTCGTCTCCTTGCGCGACGCCGTGATGGGCTTCACAACCCCCCAGAACATGACCGGATTGCCGACGAGCGTCGTCCCGGTCGGCTTCGACGACGCCGGCCTCCCGGTCGGGTTGCAGCTGACGTGCGCCAGATGGCGAGAGGACCGGGCCGTCGCAGTGGCCGGCGCACTACAGCTCGTCACCGGGTCGACGGGAAAGGAGCCGTAGCCATGCCGTACGCTCGGTCGGGTGACGCCGATATCTACTACGAACAGCACGGCGACGTGCCCGGCCCCCCACTGTTACTGATCCGGGGCACCGGTGCCGATGGGACGCGCTGGATGCCACAGGTCGAGGCCTACCGGTCGGAGGTGACGTGCGTGATCTTCGACGGTCGGGGTGTTGGTCGGAGCACGACGACCCCACCGCCGTACACCGTCGAGTCGATGGCGGCCGATGCCCTGGCGGTGCTCGACGAGGTCGGCGTCGAGGCAGCTCATGTCTCGGGCTCGTCGCTCGGAGGAGCGATCGGGCTGCATCTCGCAGCGCACGAACCAGACCGGGTGTTGTCGCTCCAGCTCCACTCCAGCTGGCTGGCGACCCGGGGCTTCGCAGAGTACTCGTTGGGACTGCTCCGGAAGTTCCTGACCGTTGGGGGCACCGACTTCTACTACGAGGCCACCCTGCCGCTGCTCTTCAGCCCCATCTACATGACCGAGAACTTCGACGACCTGATGAACGTCCTGACACACATGCAGGCCAACGCTGCCAGCCAGGACGGATTGCTCGGCCAGATCGAAGCGAACTTGAGCCACGACCTCACGGCGGAAGCCGGTCGAGTGCGGGTCCCCACCCTCATCACGGTTGGCGAGCTCGACTACGTGCTCCCTCCGATGTTCTCGAGCGAGCTCCACGAGGCGATCGAAGGGTCGGAGCTGGTGGTCTTTCCTGGGGGAGGCCACCTCGTGACGCTCGAGAGCGCGCCCGAGTTCAACCGGGTGACGCTCGACTGGCTACGTCCTCACCTAGCCGCCTGACGCCCAGCCCCTGTGCTGAAAGACCAGCGGCCCGCGGCGGGGATCGCCATCCTGCTAGCCGTCTGTTGTGATGACGATTTCGACGCGACGGTTGCGGGTTCGGCCCGTCGGGTTGTCGGTGCCGTCGGGGTTTGCGTTGGGGGCAATCGGTTGGGACTCGCCGAGACCGACGGTGCTGGTGTCCGCTTCGGGGAGCAGACGGCCGAGGGCGTCCTGCACGCTGTTGGCTCGGCGTTGAGATAGGTCGAGGTTGGACTCGGTCGTACCGATTGCGTCTGTGTGGCCGATGATGAGGATGCTCACATCGGCACCGTTCTCGGCAACGATGCTGTCGCTCACCGACTGAAGGGCCGTCTGAGCCGGGGCGGTGAGCTGCGCTGAGGCGAACTCGAACAGCACTTCTTCGGTCAGGGTGTACGCGGTGAAGCCGACGCCACGGGCCACGGTGATGTCATCGTCGAGCGGGACGAGGTCGGCAGCGGTCACACCGGCCGAGACACAGGCGGCATCGAGGTCGACGGTCACCCCGCCGGTGTCGACGTCGCCGCCAACATAGCGGTCGCCGTCGCAGTCGTCGGCAGCGAGGTCGATGGCGGCCGGGTTCAAGCCGACCCGCCATGTCCCGTCCAAACCACTGTTCACCCAAGATCCACTGCCGTTGCAGGTGCCCCAGTCGAACGCACCGGTCACGAGCGCCCAGTTTGGGCTATGGCCGTGACCTGGCCGTCGTCATCGATCACGCCGATGCGGTCGAGGTCGATCGGCGCGGTGCCGAGCCGCACCCCTCGAGGACCGACCCGAATGGCGCTGGGTGCGATCTCGACCGTCGTGCCGTTCATGATGACGTCGGTGCCAAGTGTGAGGTCGAGATCATCGAGTACTTGGGCGATGCTGGTGACGCTGGTCAGATCGATGTCGACCGATTCGACGGTGATGAACGCGTTCCAGAGGTCGCCGTTGCTGTCGATACGGATGACGAACGGTCCGGAGTCGTCGCCATCGAAGACGCCGGTGTAGATTCCCGCGCAGGCGGTTCGGCCCGATTCGACCTCGATAGCTGCGGTTTCGCTCGCTGAGCTCGTGGCCGCCTGGCCATCGACGATGATGCTCACCGGCTGCGGGTCCAGCGAACCTTCGCAGGTGCTGCCATGGTCGTCGCTGTTGGTGCCGTCTGGGCAGATGGTGTTGATCCAGGTGACGTCAACGAACTCGGCGCGGCGCATGTCAGCACCGGTGAGGTCGGAGTCCATGATACTGCTCTGGGCGAAGACGGAGCCGTTGAAGGTGGCCCCCACGGCGACGGCCCGGATGAACTCCGCCTGGGAGAACACGACGTTGTCGAACGTGGCCCCGGTAACGTCAACACCGGCGAAATCGGGTTGGGAGAGACTGGCGCCGCTGAAGTCGCCGCACCTGAGGTCGCCCTCGAAGGCGGGTTGGGGGAGCTCCTGGCCGGCGAACGAGACAGGTGTGACAGCCGAGCAGTTGACGCCGGTGGAGGGTGGGCTGAGTGCGTCGTCTCCGGCATCCCCGCTGCTCCCACCTGGGTCTGCGGCCCCATCGTCGGCCGGCGCGATGTCGGCAGGAGCCGAGACCGGCCCGTCGTCACCCCAGGCCGGTCTTCGAGCCCGTGCTCAGGAGGTGACGTCAACGTCGATCGACACGACTACAGGATTGCCTTCAGGGGATTGGGCGACGGCGTGGAGTCGCAGAGTACCCGGCCCCCTTGGTGTCACCACGATGTCCTTGCTCGCTGCGGTGGCTCCCCCCGGGCCGAGCCAAACGATGTCGGTCTCAGGGTCGGCCGAGCCCACGAATCGGGCGCTCTGGTTCACCGTGAGCGTTCCCGGTCCTACGACAAGCAGGCGAGCGTCGTCTCGTTCCTGGACCCACTCGATCTGGCCATCGGCCAACAGCTGGGAACGAGTCCGATCGTCTCGGTCGGTGTTCAGCGCTGCGTAGATGCCGACGGATAGGAAGAGAGCGACGATAGCGCACGCAATTGCGGCGACGATCAGCGGAGGGGCCGACCGGCCGTGGTGGCGCGGTCGCTGATCGGGCTGTGGTCGGTCGGGCGGGCCGTCGAACCCGCGCTGCAGTGCCGACGCCCACGACCGGATCGAGCTCTGCCGCCCCGCTGGGTCGGTGCTGAGGCCCTTGACCAGCGCGGTCGTCACCTCTGGCGGTAGGCCACTCGATGCCACCAGCTCGGGCCATGTCCGCTCACTGCCAGCTACTACCCCTGTGGCAGCCCAGATGATGACGGCACAGGCGCTGAAGACGTCGACCCTCACATCGACACAGCTGACGTTGGATTGCTGCTCGGGCGCAGCAAAGGCTGCGGTTCCTCCCCCCAACGGTGATGCCCGATGCCAGCTCCAGGTCCTTGGCGAAGCCGAGGTCGGCCAGCACCAGCCGGTCGGATCCGTTGGTCGTCGACGCGACGAGGATGTTCTGGGGCTTGAGGTCGCGATGGACCAGACCGGCGTCGTGCACCACCCCCAGGACCCCGCCGATCCAAAGGGCGAGCGCTCGCAGCTCCGATCGATCGCGCGGACCCTGGGCGTGCCAGCGGGCTGCGAGGTCCCCGCCGGCCGCGTATTCGAGGACGAGGTATGGCTGTCCGCCCGGGGTCTCGCCGATGTCGTAGACCTGCACGATGCCGGGATGGTGGACCTTGCGCAGCTTGCGGGCCTCGTCCACGAACCGAACTCGGACATCCGGGTCGAGGGCATGGTTGTCGGCCAGGACCTTGATGGCGACCTCGGTGTCGAACCGGTCGTCAACAGCCCGGTAGACGACTGCGAATCCCCCGACTCCCACCGGCTCCAGGATCCGGTACGGACCTAGGCGCTCGCCTCGCGACAACGTCATGCCGCCGGTCCCGTGCCGATCTCGGCCCTGAGTCGAGCCCTACCTCGGGCCAGCCGTGATCGGACCGTATTGACGGGGATACCAAGGTCAGCGGCGATCTCGGCGTAGGAACGGTGATCGAGGTCGCGAAGCCGGACCACGGCCGCCATGTCGGCAGGCAGAACTGCCAGGGCGGTGTCGATGTCTCTCCGCTGGGCCAACGACGAGCTGAACGACGCCAGCTCGCTGTCATGAGCGTCGGCGGCGTCTGTGTCGCGTCCAGGAGTGGCTCGCTTCCGCCGCAGGACGCCGATCGCCCGGTTGCGAGCGATGCGCGACGCCCATGTCCTGAAGCTCGCCTCGGCCCGAAAGCCGGGCAGGGCATTGATCACACCGAGCACGGTTTCCTGCAACGCCTCTTCGACATCGTCCTCGTTGAACAACACCCGTGTGATCTCCGCCCGGGCGAAGCGGTGCTCATACACCACGCCCGCGAGCACCTCGACGGTCTCGTTCGACGCCGGGGCCCGAGCCAATGCGACGAGCGCATCGTCAGCGTCTGACTCTCCCTCTCGCCGCTGCAACGCAACGGCCAACGCGCTCCCGGCCCGACGATCACCACGCAGCGTCGCCGCAACCAGCCCTTCGATCGACCCCACCACGGAGACATTCTGGTCGAATCGGCGGCAGAAACAGACTCGGTGTGCCGAGTCTCGTTGCCGAGGAACCGACCATCTCCATGGTGTCCCGGGCAGCTGGCAGCTCAGCGTCCCTCAGGTGGGCGTCGGGCCGCTACCACGAATGGGATCTCCGTTTCCGATCCCGGCAGGAGCCGTAGTAGGACGATGTTGAGTCTGCGATAACGCCTGGCCCCGGGTAGTCCAGCGTCGTCGACCATGGAGCCAGAGTGCTGCGACAACGAGTGGCAGGTGCAGGATCGGTAGATTCCGAGCGATCCACCGGGGCAGGAAGATGTCGGTAACGGATCCCTTGTCGGCGCCCAGTGACTCAGCGAGCGACGTCATCGGGCAGCGTGCACCGTTGGCTAGGTAGATGAGGCTCTCGCCGCCAACGACCGCAGCGGCGAGAGCAGTACGCCGACCTCGACGCCTCGTCACGCCGTCGTAGAGCACGACTCCGAACGCCACCTCGACGGTCAACCAAACGGCGGTGTGAGCCGTCTTGACGGCCAACAGCATTGCTACCTTCGGAAGCCCCAATCGCACCGCTTGATGATCGTCGACCACGCTGGCTCATGACCAGGGACCGACGTCACGACCAGTCGTTGGTCGGGAGTGGGTCGGGTGCCGTGGGGAGAGGACGTACATCGGGACCGTCTCGAAGTCCTTGGCGGTTGTGATGGTTCCCACGTACTCCGGCACTGCAGGGGCTAGGGGTTCAAGCGCGAGAAGCGAGGCGAAGGCGTGCGTAACGTAGACCTGCCCGACCGGAGTTCGCGGTTCGATGCGAGCGGCCCTGGTGAGCTCTCTCCCTGTGAATGAGCGCTCGCCGACGATGGGATCAACCACCTCGACGACCGGGCCGACGTGCCCGCTCATTCGCAAGCCCATATCGGATGGCAGGCCAGCATCCTCCATGTTCACCGACTCCAAGATCTCCTGTATCGCGATGGCGGCTCCGGCCGCGGCTGCAACGTCGCTGAGGATCAGCTTGATGCCATCGCCCCAGGTCGCTCGATGGAGGACGACATCGCCGATGGAGCGCAGATAGTCCCCAACTGGGGCCAGGACATTGTCAAGGAAGGGACCCATCCGATCGTCATGCAATCGACTGAAACCGTTTACGTCTCCGAAGAGAATTGGATGGATGATCCGACCGAGGTTCGGTTGTCGTGCCTTGGCGCGGTTAACGATCGTTTCGACGTCGATGACCGTGGTTGAGCCGCCAGCCTGTTTCCACCGCCGTACATCGTGTGCTGTTCCGGCGACGCCGTTCGACTCCAGACCGTCCCACACCGCCAGCTGGGTCGCGTGAGTCGCCCAACTACGCGCACGATTCAACGCCGAGCCCATGGCAATCGACGACGCGTAGCCAAAGAGAACATCATCGCCCTGATATCCAGAGTCCGACGCGATCGTCACTGATTTCGCAGCTCGAAGACACCGCCGGAATCGGTCGGCCCAGCCAACCCCACCGGACGCTACCGACACGCGGATGAACTGCTCATGACCAAACGGCAGCACGACATGGAGATCGATCCCACGTTCGACCAAGCGCTCTGCAAAAAGAATGTCAGCGCCGCAGGCAAGTGACCCATAGGCCGCCCCGTACCGTTCCCCGTCTAGTGCTTCGTCGATTCGGCGACCGACCAGCTTGGCTTTGTCCGTAGGGAACCCTCCACCTCCTGCTGGCCCCACAATCCGATGGCCGCAGAAGTGAAGCACCGAAGGGTTGCGGAGGGGCTCCAGGAGCTGGCGATCGATCCTGAGGTGCGAGCACAGCTCGTGTAGTTGACGCAACGTCGATGCTCTCGCTCCGAGGTCGCCAACATTGAGCAACGAGGCGTTGACGAGATGCGCCTGCGCAGCGTCGAGATCGCCGAGCAGGATCGAAGCTTCGGCTGCGGTGGCTTCCGTCCAGTAGCCACCCACCTCATCGTCCACTCCGCCGGGCGCAACCAGTGCCGCAGCGGCCATCTCGGCCGACCGAGCGCTCTCGCCGGCCAGCGCCCATAGGGTGGCGGCATTGATGCAGGCAAAGGGTCGGCCGAGCTGCCAGTACACCGCCTCATAGCGGGCGGCGGCATCCCGGGCCGCCCGACGGCGATCGGTCCCGCCGAGCGCGAACGCCCGGTCCTTCGCAATCCTTGCATCGAGAGCGGCGATGTCTTCGGTCAGGTCAGCGGGAAGGCGAAGCTGGCCCGACTGACGTCGAAGATCGGAGACCTCGTTGGCAGCCCGCCCAGTCGACCCCGCCCTTGCGAGCGACAACGCCCTCAGATAGGCGACGGTGATGCGCTCTACCGAATCCCCGAGCGCTCCTTCCTGGAGCAGCTGCGACGAGACGTCGAACGCAGTCAGGAACTCACCCTCGGCGACGAGGTCCCGAACCCGTGCGATCGTGTCGCCCTCCACCATCAAAGGCAGATTGTAGATCGACAGCGCACTTGGGGCCCGAGGTCGCATCGAATCGAGTGTGTGGGGCGAACGCCTCTTCGTCTGCCTGATCCTCCGCAGAACGCTCCAACGATGCCTCCGGATCGCGTGCTGCCGTTGGCG
>JAOTYQ010000881.1 GCA_029861725.1 Acidimicrobiia bacterium
TCAGGCGAGGGTTGGCGGCCCGTAGCGCAGCCAGGTCGACGTCGAGGGCGCCGGAGTCGAACACGATGTCGGCGGTGGTCGCCAGGGCCACCAGGCGGGCCCGGTCGCGGTCGGTCGACGGGTCGAGCACGACAGATTTCTTCCCCCGGTTGTACGACCAGTGCCACAGGCTGCGCTCGGCGTCGGCCTCGTCGCCGGCGAACGGCGCGAGCCGCCGGCTCGAGGTCCCGTCGGGTGGCTCGACGGCGATGACCTCGGCGCCGAGGTGGGCCAGGATCAGGCCGGCCAGCTGGCCGCGCTCGTCGGACAGATCCAGGACTCGATAGGGCTCCAGCATGGAGCCATTTTGCCTCGTTGGTTCCACCCTCGCCGAGTTGGTGCTCCCGTCGAGCGGACGGTGGTCCGAGCCGGCCGGTCAGCGAGCGCCGTCGGTCATCGCCCGCCAGACCCGTTCCGGGGTGGTGGGGATGTCGACGTGGCGGACACCGAGATGGGCAAGGGCGTCGACGACTGCGTTCTGGACGGCCGGGGTGGCCCCGATCGTCCCCGACTCGCCGATGCCCTTGGCCCCGAGCGGGTTCCGGGGCGTCGGGGTCTCCTGGGGGATGCGCTCGAAGCTGGGCAGCTCGGCCGCCGAGACCAGGGCGTAGTCCATGAAGTTCGCTGTCACCGGGTTGCCGTCGGGGTCGTAGGCGAACTCCTCGACGACGGCCTGGGCGATGCCGGAGGCTACCCCGCCGTGGACCTGGCCCTCGACGAGGAGCGGGTTGACCATCGTGCCGGCGTCGTCGCAGCAGATGTGGCGCAGCACGGTGACCTCGCCGGTGTCGCGGTCGATCTCGACCACCGACAGGTGGGCTCCGAAGGGGAACGTGGCGCCGGGCGGTTGGAAGTCGGCTTCGGCTCGGAGCGGTGTGTCGTCCTGGGTCTGGGCCCGGGTCGCGACCTCGGCCCAGCCGGTGGAGACGGCAGGGCTGCCGATCACGGAGAACGCACCGGTCTCGGTATCGAGCACGATGTCGTCGGGGTTGGCTTCGAAGAGGTCGGCCGCCAGTTCCTTGGCCTGGGCGACGACGGCCTCGCTCGCCTGCCATATCGCGCTCCCACCGACCTGAAGCGACTTCGAGCCGCCGGTTCCCCCGCCCCGCGGCACTTCATCGGTGTCGCCGTGGCGGACCTCGATGCGGTGGAACGGGATGCCGGTGAGCTCGCTCGTGAGCTGGGCGAACGCCGTGTGATGGCCCTGCCCGTGGGCGGACGACCCGGTCAGCAGGAGGGCCGAGCCGTCGGGCCTGATCTCGACGCTGCCGTACTCCTCGTTGGCCAACGGGTTGGCGATCTCGACATAGGCCGACCACCCGAGCCCCAGCAACCGAGCGTCGGGGTCGTCGCGCCGGCGTGCCTGCTCAGCCCGCAGGGCCGAGTAGTCGGCCGCTTCCATCACCGCTTGCACCGCCCGGTCGTACTCGCCGGTATCCATGTCGGCCCCGGTGGGTGTGGTGAACGGGAAGGCGTCGGGCTGGATGAAGTTCTGGCGCCGCACCTCGGCCGGGTCCATGCCGATCTCGGCTGCGAACACGTCGATCATGCGCTCGATGGCGGCCGCAGCCTCGGGACGGCCGGCGCCGCGGTACGCGCCCATCGGGACCGTGTTGGTCACCACCGACTCGGCCGAGAAGTCGACCTTGGCGATGTCGTACACTCCTGAGGCGACGGTGCGGGAGATGAACGGCAGCACCGCGCCGATGTTGGCGTGCCCGCCGGCGTCCTGGATGCTGTGCACACGGTAGGCCGTGACCCGACCGTCCCGGGTGCCGCCGATCGTCGCATCGAAGTCGCAGCCTCGGCCGTGGACCAGCCCGAGCATGCTCTCGGTTCGGGTCTCGGCCCAGCGCACCGGCCGACCGAGGCGCCGGGCCACCATCGCCACGACGATGTCCTCCGGGTAGCCGCCATTCTTCGCCCCGAACCCCCCGCCGACGTCGGGACAGATAACGCGGACCTGGTCGGGGTCGACGCCGGTCGCTGCCGCCAGGGCGTCCCGGGTGCCGTGGGCCCCCTGGGTGCTCGACCACTGGGTGAGGCGCTCGGCGCCGTCGGCGGTCCGCTCCCAGCTGGCGACCGCAGCCCGTGGCTCGAGCGGGCAGGGGGCGAGCCGCTGGTTGCGGAACGAGAGG
>JAOTYQ010000880.1 GCA_029861725.1 Acidimicrobiia bacterium
CCCGCTGGCGCTTCCCGCCACCCCGACCACGTCGAGCAGGCCGCCGACCTTCGCCCTCGCCCGGGTCGGGAACAGCTCGGTCTGATAGCCCCGGGTCGCCGGGAACGCCGCCCCGGTGAGCACCACGCCGGCCGAAGCCGCCAGCCACAACCCGGCTCCCGTCAGCTGGTAGGACGTCGCCAGCATGATCACCCCGGCCGACAGGCCAACGGCCCCGACCCACCGGCGGCCGATACGATCGGCGGCGATCCCGGCGAGCAGGATCGCCGTGCCGGCCGGGGCGGAGATCACCAGCTGGAAGACGCTCACGATGGAAGCCGAGTAGCCGAGATCGTCGCGGAGGAACTCGTTGCGCAGTTGCGATGCCGGCGACAGGAAGAACGTGCTGAGGAAGGCCCCGCCGCCCAGCATCGCGAAGCGGCGCCAGTCGATCACCGCTGGGGCCTCGGTCGTGGTCGCAGCCCGGAAGCGCCTCGTCTCCGGGAGGTGCTTCGCCACCCACCACAGCACGGGCAGGAACAACCCCGGCACGAGATAGACGATCCGCCAGCCGCCGTCGATCAGATCGTCGACGGGCAACACCCAGATCACCATCCCGGCGCCCAGAGCGAAGCAGAGCGTGATGAGGCTGATGGTGAACGCCCGGACCCCGGCCGGCACCTCCTCGGTGGCGGCCAGGACGAGCAGGGTGATCAAGCCGGTCGTGAGCCCCCGGGCCACGGTCTGGGCTGCGCCGAGCGTCTGGAGACTGGACGCGAAGGCGCCGGCCATGGTGAACAAGACCGCCCCAGCGGCCAACCCGAGGATCAGTGGCCGCCGGCCGATCCGGTCGGCCCGAGGGACCAACAGGAGCGATAGCACCACCCCGACCCTGACCGCGGCGAGCGTGTTGGCCTCGGCGGAATCATCGGCTCCGAAGTCCTCGGCGGCGAAGGTGATCGTCTGACCGATGACCACCCCGAGATACCCGGTCATGACGCTGATGAAACCCAGTGTCGACACGAGGACTGCGGTGCGCCGCTTGACGACCTCGGCTGGCCACCACCAGCGGCGGCGGGGGGTGCGATCGGTCGAGCGCAGCGCCCTGCTCATCAGCGGCCGTATCAGCACGCTCCAGACCGGTGTGGCCAGCCGGTACTCCGTGGTCTCGGTGACCTCGTAGGACCCGTCGACGGGACGGACCAGCAGCGACCGCTCGTAGTCGGTGAACGGGCCCTCGACGAGCGCCCAACGGTCCTCGCCGTCGGCTCGCTCGATGACGAGATCGCGGCGCTCCTGGCGCAGCCCGGCCAGACCGTCGGCATCGACGGTGGTGGAGACGCGCAGCGTTGGCATCAGCCGTCGATGTCCGAGCGGGGCGCAGCGTCGCTGTCCTTCAGCTGTGCCGATACCCGCTTGTTGGCCACGAAGAGCGCCAAGGCGATGAGCGCCAACGGACCGACGACCAGCAACAGCTCGTCCCAGCCCCCCTGATGGGCGAACACCGGGACCACCGGCGGGGACGGCCACGCTTTCATGGCTCCAGGCTAGGCCCGATAGCCTGGACATCGAGAGCGAGAAGGAGCGCGAGTGTCGGAACCGGCGGTCGAGTCCACGAAGAAGAGCCCCGTGCCCGGCGTTGCCGGCGATGTCATCGACGCCTCGGGTGACGGCCTCGAAACGCGGGTCGCCGAGGTCATCAAGGTCATCCGGCCGGCCATCCAGGCCGATCAGGGCGACATCTTCCTGCGGGGGGTCGATACCGATACCGGCGTGGTGTCGGTGGAGCTCGTTGGGGCCTGCATCACCTGCCCGGCCTCGAGTCAGACCCTGAAGGAGGGCCTCGAGCGGATCCTCAAGCAGCGGGTCGAGGGCGTCACCGCCGTCGAGCACGTGGGTGAGGCCCTGGTCGGCTACGAGGACGGCACCGCCGTCTCGCTGTAGGTATCGGACTCGGAACGCGGCCGGGGCCGGGCCCGAAGCCCGACCCCGGCGGAGGATCTGACAAGCCGCCCGATCGGGCGGGCTGCGCTCAGGCCCTGATGCCGTCGCGGATCTCGGTGAGGAGATCGATCTCGCTCGGACCGGCCTCCTCCTCCTTGACGTTGGCCGCCCGGTTGTAGGCCTTCACCATCATGAACACCACGAACGCGATGATGACGAACGAGATGATCGTGTTGATGAACTGACCGTAGCGG
>JAOTYQ010000250.1 GCA_029861725.1 Acidimicrobiia bacterium
CGCCGATCTCGATCGGTCGCTCGGTTGTCGACGGGGCCGAGCTGATCAAGGAGGAGACGATGCCGGACGGCCAGCGCAAGCAGATCGTCCGCCGAGCCGATGGCGCCATCGCCGAGCGCATCGTTCGGTGATCTGAAGCCAGATGCGGTCGATGAGAGCCCTCGCCGTCGAAGCAAACCGGAGGGCTGCCGTGCGCGAGGAGGGACTTGAACCCTCACGTCCTTGCGGACACAGGAACCTGAATCCTGCGCGTCTGCCAATTCCGCCACTCGCGCGAGTGGTGAAGCGGGATGGTATCTCAGCAAACCGAGACCAGCACCGGTGTTTGTCGCTTCGTCGGCCGGCACGACCGGCGGGCGAGCGCGAGCGGTACTACGTTCATGGCATGCTTGACGCTGTGATCGGCCGTGAAACCACGGGTCGTAGCAGAGCTGGCAGCGACAGGTTTGGCCGCGACAAAGGGTTGCCTTGGTCTTACGCAACTTCGAGGATCGTCTGGAGCGTTTGGTAGAAGGCATGTTTGCGCGCGCGTTCAGGAGTGGGTTGCAGCCAGTAGAGCTCGGCCGGCGGCTGATCAAGGAGATGGACAGCAGCCGGACCCTCGACGTGCGAGGCCGGGCGCTGGCCCCCAACCGGTTCGTCATCCGCGTGTCGGTCGAGGATCATGCCCGCTTCGGGCAGGTGCAGCAGTCGTTGACCAACGAGCTGATAGCGACCGTGCGCGACCACGCCAAAGCCGAGGGCCTCGGGTTCCTCGGTCGGGTCTCGGTCGAGCTGGAAGCCGACGCCAACCTCAAGGTCGGTTTGTTCCGCGTCCACCCGTCCTACGACGAGCGGATCCCGGTCGACGAGCCGAACGCCTGGCTCGAGGGTCCCGACGGCCACCACCACATGCTCAAGGGTGGTATCAGCACGATCGGTCGGCTGTCCGATTCCGACATCGTGATCAACGACCAGAACGTGTCGCGCCGCCACGCCGAGCTCCATTCGGTTGGCGACAACTACGAACTGGTCGATTTAGGTTCCACCAACGGCAGCAAGATCAATGGCCAGCGGGTGCAACGTCACGTGCTCGCCGACGGCGACCAAGTGACGTTCGGGGCCATCACCCTACGCTTCAGGCGCCTCTAGTTCCATGGCGTATCACGATGTGCTGTCCGGCAGAGCGTTGAGAATGGGTAACCTGCGCACTGGTGACCGAAGCTCTACTGACCCTGCTGCGGTGGTGCCTGCTCGGGCTGCTCTATCTGTTCTTCTTCAGGGTGCTGCAGGCCACGTGGGCCGGATCGAGAGCCACCGCGCTCGTCGCCGCCCCGCCGCGGACCGCTCGGGGAAGCAAAAAGCGCCGGGCAGAGCGCGCCCCGTCGGGTCCGCCGAAGCTGGTGGTCCTCGAACCGCCGTCCGAGGCTGGTCGGGAGTACATGGTGAACGGTGAGCTGACGATCGGGCGAGCGGCCAGCTGCCACGTCACGCTCGACGACACCTATATCTCGCAGCTGCACGCCCGAGTGTCGACGAGCGAGCAGGGGATCGTCGTCGAAGACCTCGGCTCGACCAACGGCACCTACCTCAATCGGCAGCGCGTCACCTCTCCCGTGGTCGCATCGTCCGGAGATCGCCTCCAATTGGGCGGGATCGTGATGGAGCTGCGCTGATGCAGCTGCGGGGAGCGACTGCGTCGCACGTCGGGAACGTTCGCGAGAGCAACCAGGATCGGGTCCACTTCGGCGGCTACACCGGCGTCGTCGCCGACGGCATGGGCGGCCACCAAGGTGGAGAGATGGCGGCTAGCATCGCGATCTCGGAGTTCATCGATGTGCTCGACCCGATCGCTCCCGGTGGACTGGTCGAGCTGGTGGAAGAGGCCAACCGGGCGGTCTTCGAGAAGGCGGCCGATCCCGACCTACGGGGCATGGGCACGACGCTCGTCGCACTGACCCTCCGCCCGGCGGAGGAGAAGGTCAGCATCGTCAACGTTGGCGACAGCCGCGCCTATTTCCTCCGAGGCGACGAGTTCGCCCAGGTGACCCTCGACCACAGCCTCGTCGAAGATCTCGTCCGCCAGAACCGCCTCACCCCGGACGAGGCGCTCACCCATCCCCAGCGCAACATTCTTACGAGAGCTCTCGGCATCGCCTCTCAGGTCGAGGTCGACCGGTTTCTCCTCCCGGCTCAGGTCGGCGACCGCTTCCTGCTCTGCAGCGACGGTCTCTTCAACGAGGTAGTCGAGGAAGACATCGTCGGCATCCTCCAGGAATGCGCAGAGCCGAACGATGCCGCCGACCGTCTCGTTGGCGCAGCACTGTCCGCTGCCGGCCGTGACAACATCACCGTCGCCGTGATCGACGTCGTCACCGACGGCGAGGGTGGCAACCTGTCGTCCGAGGCGCCCGAGACACTCCTCGTTCCCGCGGTCGGGCGGTCGCCCGAGCCCGGACCCTCCGGTGCTGCGGCGACCGGCACCGGGCCGGCGGGAGACGGGGCCGACGCCGCTTCGGCCCCGGTCGACTACGGGGCGCAGACCGCGGTCGGACTCGACGTCGCCGAGCCGGTCGAGGAGCTCGATGACTACGAGGGCGAGCGGGAAGCCGAGCCCCAGCTCAGCCCGGACGCTACCTATGACGACGACGACTACGACGACGACGACTACGACGACGCGACCTATGACGACGAGTACGACGATGCGGCCTACGACGACGCGGTCATTACGGCCCAGGTGCCAGCCCACCGCCCGCAGCGCCGCCGGGGACTCGGTTGGCGACCAGCGCTCGGGTTGTTCCTACTGGGAGCGCTGGCCGGCGCGGCCTATGTCGGCGTGAACTGGTGGGCGGACTCCAACTGGTACGTCGACGTCACCTCCGAGAATCAGGTCGCCGTGTTCCGGGGCCGGCCGGAGGGCTTCCTGTGGACCCAGCCGTCTCAGGAGTTCGTCTCGGATCGGATGCTGGAGCAGCTGACGATCGAGTCGCAGAACGATGCGATGGCCCAGCGGGGCTTCTCCAGCGAGACCGAGGCGAGGGCGTTCATCGCCGGGCTCCAGGTTGAGACCGACGTGACCGGCGAGGTGCTCGACGACGCCGCCACCGAGGTAGCCGACGACGAGCTGCAGGGCGTCGCCGACGAGCTCGACCAGGGCGGCGACGAGGGGTCGGAGTCCAACACGACACAGCCGGCCAACTCGAGCGGCACCACCCCTTCATCGGATCCGAACGGGAGCACCGGCAGCGGCGGCGAGGCGAACCAGAACACCGGTAACTGACCGTGCGAGCGCGGAGGCTCGAGCTGAGCCTGCTCGTGTTGGGCACGGTCATCACGGTGATCGCTTACGGGCTGCTCAACGCGGGGGAGACGGCCGACATCCGGGCCGAGATCGCGATCTTCTTCGCCATCATCCTCGTGTTGCTCATCGGCGCCCACGTGGTCATCCGCTACACCGCCCCCAACGCCGACGGGCTGCTCCTGCCGCTCGCTGCGCTGCTCAACGGTCTCGGCTACGTGGTCATCGCCCGACTCGACGACGGCCTGGCCGCATCGCAGTCGGCGTGGACCTTCATCGGCATCGGGGCGTTCGCGGTGACGCTGCTCGTCGTTCGCGACCTCCGTTGGGTGGCCAACTACCGCTACACGCTGGCGGTCTTCGGCGTCGGTCTGCTGATGTTGCCACTCATCCCCGGGCTAGGCGTCAACATCAACGGGGCGAGGATCTGGTTGCGGGTCGGACCGTTCTCGATCCAGCCCGGCGAATTCGCCAAGATCGTGCTGGCGGCGTTCCTCGCCGGGTACCTGGTCGAGAAGCGAGAGCTCCTGGCGATCAGCAACCACCGGCTGGGCCCGCTCAACATCCCCGACCTGCGCCACTTCGGCCCGCTCCTGCTGGCCTGGGGGGTGGCGCTGATGGTCATGATCCTCCAGCGCGATCTCGGCTCCTCGCTGCTGTTCTTCACCCTGTTCATCGTCATGATCTACGTCGCCACCGCCCGCACGGCCTACGTGGTCACCGGACTCCTGTTGTTCACCGCTGGCTCGTTCATCTCGTGGCAGCTGTTCTCCCACGTCCAGACGCGGGTCGACATCTGGTTCGACCCCTTCGCCGACCCGAAGGGCGCCGGGTTCCAGATCGTCGAGGCCTGGTTCGCGCTCGCCGACGGCGGCATCACGGGAACCGGGCTCGGGTCGGGACTGCCAAACAAGATCCCGTTCGCCCCGACCGACATGATCTTCGCCGCCATCGGTGAGGAGCTCGGCCTACTCGGAGCGACCGCCGTGCTCGCGGCGTTCATGTTCTTCGTCAGCTCGGGCTTTCGGGTCGCGTCATCGACCACGGTCGTGTTCGAGAAGCTGCTCGCCGTCGGGTTGACCGCGTTGCTCGGGTTCCAGGCGTTCATCATCATCGGCGGCGTGTTGCGGGTGCTGCCGCTGACCGGTGTCACGCTCCCGTACGTCTCCTACGGCGGCTCCTCCCTCATCTCGAACTACATCGTGCTCGCCCTGCTGGTCCGCATCTCCGATAGCACGCCGCCATCGCGGGCGGCGCCAGCGGCCGACGCCCGGGTGACCACGGTGATCTGATGGACCGATCGTTCCGGCACGTCATCTTCGTGTTGCTCGGCTGCTTCACGCTGCTGTTCGTGCAGCTCAACCGGGTGCAGATCTTCGAGGCGGCCGCTCTCCAGGACAACGGGTCGAACACGAGGACGATTCAGCGGGAGTTCGACCAGCTCCGAGGCGAGATCCGCACTCGAGACGGGGTGGTGGTGGCCAGCAGTGAGCCAGCCGGTCCCGACAGTCCGTTCCAGTTCCAACGCCTCTACCCCGAGGGCGAGCTCTACGCCCACTCGGTCGGGTACGTCTCGTTCACCGTTGGAGCCGAGGGCGTCGAGCGCACCTACAACGCCGAGATTCTCGGCGACACACCGTCCCAGCAGCTGTCCGACCTGACGAGCCTGCTCGACGAGGACGCCCGCAGCGGGTCGATCACCCTGACGCTCGACCACGACCTTCAGCGGGTGGCCCAGGAGGCACTGGGGGAACGGGTGGGCTCGGTGGTGGCGATGGACCCCCGCACCGGGGCGGTGCTTGCGCTGTGGAGCTACCCCTCCTTCGACCCCAACCTCGTCGCTGCCAACAACTCGACCGAGGCCAACGCTGCCCGAGCCGAGCTGCTCGAAGCTCCGGGCAACCCCCTGCGGGCCCGGTCCTACCGCGACACCGCCTTCCCCGGGTCGACCTTCAAGGTGATCACGGCCGCCGCCGCGCTCGAGACCCCCGACCGGGGGATCACCGCCACCGAGCCTGTGTTCGAGACGACGACCGAGTATCTCCACCCGTTGACCACCCGGCCGATTACCAACTTCGGGGGCCGCCCGTGCGGCGGGAACCTGACCGATCTGCTCGTGCAGTCGTGCAACACCTCGTTCGCCTTGATCGCGGCCGAGATCCTGGGCCCGGCGGTCATGGTCAACCAGGCCGAAGCGGCAGGCTTCAACTCGGTGCCACCGTTCGATCTCCCCGGCGGCGTCGCCAGCGTCTTCCCCGCGGCGGAGACCTTCGGCGCTCGTGTCGCGGCCCCTACACCGGAGGTCCCGGCCGGGGTGTTCGAGAACTCGCCGCTGCTCGCCCAGGCCGCGATCGGCCAGTTCGACGTGCAAGCCACGCCGCTCCAGATGGCGCTGATGATCGCCGGGGTCGCCAACGACGGGATCATTCCGACCCCGCACATCCTGGCCGAGGTCGCCGACGCCAACGGTCGGGTGGTCCGTCGCAACGAGCCCGACCCCTGGCGAATGTCGATGCGGGAGGACAACGCGCGTTCGCTCCAGCAAGCACTCATCACCGCCGCCCAGGAGGGAGGGGGCAACACTGCGGCGGTGCCTGGCCTCGTCGTCGGTGTCAAGACCGGCACCGCCCAGCACGGCACCGACCCACCGCTGTCGAACGCCTGGATCGTCGGGTTCGCCGGGCTCCCCGACGAGGACATCGAGCTGGCGGTGGCGGTACTGGTCGAGGACCTGCCCGACCCCGGCGATCAG
Source organism: Acidimicrobiia bacterium (assembly GCA_029861725.1). Lineage (GTDB taxonomy): Bacteria > Actinomycetota > Acidimicrobiia > Acidimicrobiales > SZUA-35 > CADEDH01. The sequence goes on from JAOTYQ010000250.1 coordinate 6,030, forward strand.
ACCGGGGGCCGCATCGCCGGTCCGATCGCTCGCCAGCTGTTCGAGGAGTATTTCAGCGGTCGGATCTGAGAGAAGATGGACCCCGCGACGCACCACAGGTCCGCGTGAGTAGCATTGTCGTGTTGTGACTGATGCGTCGACCGCGCGGCCGGTACTCAGTGGCCGTTATGAACTGCACCGCCGGATCGCCCGCGGAGGCATGGCCGACGTCTTCCTCGCCCGTGACCAGCTGCTCGACCGGCCGGTCGCCATCAAGGTCCTGTTCCCCCAGTACGCCGCAGAGCCGACGTTCGTCGCCAGGTTCCGCCGTGAAGCCCAAGCGGCGGCCAACTTGAACCACCCGAGCGTGGTCGCCGTCTACGACTGGGGCACCCACGAGGACACCTACTTCATCGTCATGGAGTACGTCGAGGGCCGAAGCCTGGCCGACGTGCTCGCCTCCGAGGGCCACCTCTACCCCGATCGGGCGGCCGAGATCGCCACCGATGTGGCTGCTGCGCTGGGCTTCGCCCACCGCAACGGCACCGTCCACCGCGACGTGAAGCCCGGCAACATCATGATCAACCCCTCCGGCCAGGTGAAGGTGACCGACTTCGGTATCGCTCGAGCGTTCGGCGGCGACGACGACGAGCTCACCCAGACCGGCTCGGTGATGGGGACTGCCAGCTACTTCTCGCCCGAGCAGGCCCAGGGCAAGCCGGTCGACCCGAGGAGCGATCTCTACTCGCTCGGTGTGGTGCTCTTCGAGATGCTGACCGGTGAGCCGCCGTTCAACGGGTCGTCGCCGGTCTCGATCGCCTACAAGCACGTGCAGGAGCCGGCACCGGTCGCCAGCTCGCTCAATCCATCGGTGCCACCACCACTCGACGCGATCGTCGCTCGGCTCCTGGCAAAGCAGCCGGAGGAGCGCTACGCCGCCGCCGAGGACGTCCGGGCCGACCTGCGCCGCTTCCGGGAGGGCCAGCCGCTCGTCGGGGTCGGCTCCACGTCGGCGATGAACGGATCGTCGTCGACCTCGGCGTTGCCGGTACCGCAGCACGACCAGCACCCTCAGCCCCAGTTCGCCGCCCGCCAAGCCGACACCGGTTCCTCTCGAGCCATCATCGACACCACGCGGGCCATCCCGGCCTCGGCCGCAGTCCGCCAGGTCGAGCCGGTTGAGGAGTACTACGAACCGCCGAGCCGGACCGGTGTCTTCGTCGTCATGTTGGCTGGCTTGCTCCTGTTGCTGTTCGGGCTCGTGTACTACATCTCCCGTGCCGTGGCCCAGCCCGAGGAGGCGCTCTCGACGACCGTCGTCGTCGAGAGCGTGCCCCGAGTGATCGGCGAGCCCCAGCGAGGGGCGACGAACAAGCTGCTCGACGCCGGGTTCGAGGTCGAACCGGTCTTCGTCGAGAACGACGACTTCGAACCGGGCACGGTCTTCGCCCAGGATCCGCCGGCCGGGGCCGAGATCGAGCCGGGCTCGAGGGTGACGATCTCGATCGTGGCCGAGGCCGAGACGGTCTCGGTGCCCAACGTGGTCGGACTTACCCGCGACGAGGCGAGCACTCGGCTCTCGAGCTTGGGGTTTGCAGTCAGCATCGAGCGTGAAGAGAGCGACACGGTCGAGATGGATCTCGTGATCGAGCAGTCGCTCGCCGCCAACCAGGAGGCCAACCCGGGCGCCGACATCACCCTGATCGTGTCGAGCGGCCCCGCCCAGGCGCCCGTTCCCGACCTCACCGGTCTGATCCTGAGCGACGCCACCTTCCGACTCGGTCAGGCCGGTTTCGACAATGTCAGTGTGCTGCGGGAAGCCAACGCGGAGCTCGCGGTCGACACCGTCATCCGCACCGAGCCTGCTGCCGGCAGCCCCATCGATCTGACGACGCCGATCAACATCTTCGTCTCCACCGGTGCCGAAGCTCAGGAGGTGCCGCCGTTGGCGAACCTCGCTCAAGGGGCAGCGGAGTTCCAGCTCACGTCGCGAGGATTCGTTCCCCGAGTTGAGCTCGTTCCGGCCGAACCGGGTCAGGTCGGCACCGTGATCAGCCAGACACCCGAAGCAGGCCAGATCATCCCGCTCGGCAGTGAAGTCGTGATCCGAGTCGGCGCAGAGC
>JAOTYQ010000882.1 GCA_029861725.1 Acidimicrobiia bacterium
CAGCCAGTGGCCAGGACCTCAGTACAGACCGAGGTGGGCAGCACGAAACCCGGCGGCAGTGGCAGACCGAGGGCGCGCATCCGCACGAGACCGGCGGCTTTACCGCCGAGCAATCGTGGCAGGTCCTGGGGCTCGAGAGGCGGAGGCTCGTCGAAGGTGAAGCAACGGTGAAGTGGATCTGGCCTCGACATGAACACAGTGATAGTCCTGCGCCTCGGGGGCGGCAACGTTCCACGTCCCGACCGGGCGAGAGCAAACCCGCGAGCTGCGACGCTACCCGTCCTTGAGCCGCCGCGGTCGGCCGGGGCAGTATGGCATCTCGGGATCTCGGTCGACGAGGTCACCGAGCCGACGAGGAGCCCGCCATCGCCTCCGCTGATCTCACCGCCGACGACCGATCCGGTCGCTCCAAACCGCTTCCCCGGCCGCGACGGTTCCAGGTGGCGATCGAGGCCTATATTCGGTTGTCGTTCAACGACGAGATCGAGCTGACCGGCCACATCGGCGACGCCACGTTCACCGCCGCAAGCAGGACGACCCGGCGGGCGATATCGGTGGCGGGCGAGGTCGGGGGCATGGCCGCCAACCTGTCGATCAGACGACTCCGGCTCCGCCACCTCCCGGTCAAGGGCGAGGTCATGAGCCAGCCCGTGTCTGGCACGATCCTCTTGCGGAGCGGGTCGCTGGTCTTCGACGGGTTCGCCGGCGACGAGCCGCTCCGATACCGGCTCAGCGCTGAGGGCGCCTGCACCAACCACGATCTCGACCTCGGCGTGCGGGTGATCGCACAGGCCTTCTACTCCGAGATCGTCGGTAGCGTGGACCGCATACCCGACGCTGCCATGATCGCGCTGCTCTTACCAGTGAGGCTCGCCCGGCAGCACGATGCCTAGAGTTGGGCCATGATAGCCATCAGCCAATCGGTGAGCCTCGAGACCCGGAATGGGGTCGCCCTCGTCTCCGTCGACAACCCGCCGGTCAACGCTCTCAGCCACCACGTCCGTCAGGGGCTGCTCGACGCGATGACCACCGCCGGCGGCGACGACGGCGTCTCGGCCGTCGTGCTGATCTGTCGCGGCCGCACGTTCATCGCCGGCGCCGACATCACGGAGTTCGGCCGCCCGCCCAAGGGAGCACCGCTGCCCGAGGTGCAGCGGGCGATGGAGGGTTGCGCCAAGCCCGTCGTCGCGGCCATCCATGGCACCGCCCTCGGCGGTGGTCTCGAAGTCGCGATGTGCGCACACTTCAGGGTGAGCGAGCCCGGCGCCCGGTTCGGTCTCCCCGAGGTGAAGCTCGGGCTGCTGCCCGGGGCCGGTGGGACCCAGCGGCTGCCCCGCGTCACCGGCGTGCCGAAGGCCTTGCAGATGATGACCAGCGGTGACCCGATCGACGCCGAGGAGGCGTTGGCCTGCGGTCTCGTCGACGAGATCGTCGACGAGCTGGAAGCCGGAGCGATCGCCTTCGCCGAGCGAGCGGTGGCCGCGGAGCTCCCCCTCACGCGGTTGCGCGACTTCGACGACAAGCTCGCCGAGGCCAGGGACAACCCTGCGATCTTCGACGAGTTCCGGGCCCGGATCGCCCGTAAGACACGGGGCTTTCTTGCCCCCGAGTACAACATCCGGTGCGTCGAGGCCGCCGTGAACCTCGATTTCGACGACGGCGTAGCCAAGGAGCGGGAGCTGTTCACCGAGTTGATGAACGGCACCCAGTCGGCCGCCCAGCGCTACTACTTCTTTGCCGAGCGAGAGGCGGCCAAGGTGCCCGATGTCGCTCGGGACACCGCCCAGCTGCCGATCGAGTCGTGCGGGGTGCTCGGCGCCGGGACGATGGGCGGGGGTATCGCCATGAACTTCGCCAACGTTGGGATCCCGGTCACGATCGTCGAACGCGACCAGGAATCGCTCGATCGGGGCATGGCCGTCGTCCGGGGCAACTACGAGCGATCGGCCGCCCGGGGCTCGATACCGGCCGACCTCGTCGAGCCCAGGATGTCGTTGATCACCCCGTCGCTCGACCGCAACGACTTCGCCGACGTCGACATCGTCATCGAAGCTGTGTTCGAGGATCTCGACCTCAAGAAGTCGGTGTTCGCCGACCTCGACGAGATCTGCAAGGCCGACGCCGTGCTCGCGACCAACACGTCGGCCCTCGACGTCAACGCGATCGCCGCCGCCA
>JAOTYQ010000252.1 GCA_029861725.1 Acidimicrobiia bacterium
TGGGTACAGGGGTGGAAGCGGCCGCTGGCCAACCTAGTTTTCCGGATCGTGGCCTTCTCCCCAACCATCGGCACCCTGGCCTACGTCTTCGATCGGGGCTCGAACCGCGTGCTCATGATCCGGCGGGACGCCCGGGCCGACGACGATCACTACGGCAAGATGAACGGCCTCGGCGGCAAGCTCGAGGCCGATGAGGGGATCGTCGCCGGGTTGCGGCGGGAGCTGCGGGAGGAGGCGAACATCGAGCTCGACGGCATCGAGTTGCGGGGCACGATCACGTGGTCGAACTTCGGTCCCAACGAAGAGGAGTGGCTCGGCTTCGTATTCCTGGTCGATGCCTGGACGGGCACGATCCCCGACGCCAACCCCGAGGGATCGCTCGTCTGGGTCGCTCTCGACCGCCTGCTGGCCGCCTGCGCCGAGGACCCCGATGAGCGGGCCTCGGCCGAGGTCCCGATGTGGGCGGGCGACCGGCACTTCGTGCCCCTCGTCTTCGACGGCGATCCCCGCCCGTTCCACGGCACGATGCCCTATGACCGCGATCGACCGTTGTCGTGGAGCTACGAGCGCATCTGAACCACTCGACTCCGGTTGCGGCACCAGAACTGCTACGTTGTCGACAGTGGTATTCCTCTGCGGACGGCCCGGATGCGGACGTGAATCGTCGGCGACGCTCCAGATCGACGCGCCCTCATCGACGATCTCGCTGGTCGACCCGCGGGTGAGCCGCGACGGGGTGCCGCTGTGCCCCCACCACGCCGACGCCACCACGCCCCCGCTCGGTTGGACGATGAACGATTTGCGGAGCCGCAACCGGGCGCTGGCCCCGGTGCCGTCGGGCGGGCCGAGGACCGGGGAGATCGTCTCCACCCCACCCACGGCCAAGCCCAAGGGCAACCCGCTGTTCCGCAGCTCCCGCCCCGCCCCGGTGGAGGAGCCCCAGCCGGATGAGGTCGCTACTGACGACGACGGTCCGCTGACGTTCAAGGTGTCACGAGATCTCCGCTCGATGCCGGTGACCGCCGCCCCCTTCGACGGCAACGGCCAAGGCGAGCCGCCGAGTCGCGACGACCTGCGCTTGTTCGGCAGCGCCGACGAGCACGGCACCGATCAGGCCGACGACGATCGGGCCCCGATGTCGCGGCCAAGCAAGCGTCGCGAGGTGTTCGAAGCGGAGGAGTCCGAGGACGACAAGTTCCCCTGGCACCATCACTTCGCCGACGATGAGCCCGAGGAGCTGCAGGCCAAGAGCCCCTTGCTGTCCCGGGCGTTCCGCTCCTCGGTCGGCTAGGCCCCGTAGGCCTCCAGCGGCGGGCAGGAACAGCTCAGGTTCCGGTCGCCGAACGCGTTGTCGATACGGGCCACCGGCGGGAAGTACTTGTCGGTGGCCATGCCGGACAGTGGGAACGCTGCCTGCTCACGGCTGTAGGGCCGCTCCCACGAGTTGCCGCCGATCACCGCCGCGGTGTGCGGAGCGTGACGGAGCACGCTGTCCTCGATGGCCACGTCGCCCCGAGCGATCTCGTCGATTTCGCCCCGGATCGCGATCATGGCGTCGCAGAACCGGTCGAGCTCCTGAACGCTCTCAGACTCGGTCGGCTCGATCATCAGGGTGCCGGCCACCGGGAACGACATGGTGGGGGCGTGGAAGCCGTAGTCGGCCAGTCGCTTCGCCACGTCGTCGTTGCTGACTCCGGTCGCGGCGTCGATCGCACGCAGATCGATGATGCACTCGTGGGCCACCAGGCCGTGGGGGCCGGTGTAGAGCACGGGGTAGTGGTCCTTGAGCCGGTGGGCGATGTAGTTGGCGGCCAGGACGGCGGTCTCGGTCGCTCGGCGGAGCCCGCCGGGTCCCATCATCTGTACGTACATCCACGAGATGGGCAGGATGCCGGCCGAGCCCCATGGAGCAGCCGACACGGCACGGCCGGCGGCCAGAAGGCGGTCGTCATCGGGCCCATGGGCCACCGGGACGACCGGATGCCCGGGGAGATAGGGGGCGAGATGCTCGGCCACCGCCACCGGCCCCACCCCGGGACCGCCGCCGCCGTGGGGGATGCAGAAGGTCTTGTGGAGGTTGAGGTGGCTCACGTCGGAGCCGAACCGGCCGGGCTTGGCCACGCCGACGAGTGCGTTGAGGTTGGCGCCGTCGGTGTACACCTGACCGCCAGCGTCGTGGATCAGGTCGCACACTTCGACCACCGTCTCCTCGTAGACGCCGTGGGTCGACGGGTAGGTGATCATGAGGGCGGCGAGCTGGTCGCGGTTGGCCTCGATCTTGGATCGCAGGTCGTCGAGGTCGATGTTGCCGCTGTCGTCGCAGGTGACGACGACGACCTGCATGCCGGCCAGCACGGCCGACGCGGCGTTGGTTCCATGGGCCGATGACGGGATGAGGCACACGTCGCGGTGGCCTTCACCCTGGTCCTGCAGCCAGCCCTTGATCGCCAGCAGCCCAGCGTACTCGCCCTGGCTCCCGGCGTTGGGCTGGAGCGACACTCGGTGGTAGCCGGTGATCTCGACGAGCGCCGCCTCCAGCTCGTCGATCAGTGCCCGATAGCCGGCGGTCTGCTCGGCCGGGGCGAACGGGTGGATCGCGGCGAACTCGGGCCACGAGATCGGCTCCATCTCCGCCGCCGCGTTCAGCTTCATCGTGCAGCTGCCGAGCGGGATCATCGTCCGGTCGAGGCTGAGGTCGCGGTCGGAGAGACGGCGCAGCCAGCGCAGCATCTCGTGCTCCGACCGGTAGCGATGGAAGTTGGGATGGGTGAGGAACCCCGTTGTCCGGCGAAGCGACGGGGGCAGCTCGTCGCCGATAACGACCACGTCGCCGTCGGCCAGCGTCGGCCCGCCGAACGACGCGAGCACATCGTTGACGGTCGCCAGCGTGGTCGTCTCGTCGAGGCTGATCGCCAGCCGGTCGGCGTCGAGGAGGCGAAGGTTGATGCGACGGCGCCGGGCGGCTTCGACGAGCTCCTCGGCTCGCCCCGTTGCGGTGACGGTGATCGTGTCGAAGAACGCCTCGGTGGTCGAGAACCCGAGTTCGGCCAGGGTCCGAGCCAGCGTTGCCGTGTAGCGGTGGACCCGCTCGGCGATCTCGGTCAGGCCCTCGGGCCCGTGCCAGGCGGCGTAGGCGGCGGCCACGTTGGCCAGCAAGGCCTGGGCGGTGCAGATGTTCGAGGTCGCCCTCTCCCGGCGGATGTGCTGCTCCCGGGTCTGGAGCGCCAACCGGTAGGCAGGACCGCCGTTGGCGTCGACCGACACCCCGACCAGACGGCCCGGGAGCGAGCGGGCCGTCGACTGGCGGGTGGCGATGAACCCGGCGTGAGGTCCGCCGAAGCCCAGGGGCACCCCGAACCGCTGGGCCGACCCGACCACCACGTCGGCCCCGAGCTCGCCCGGGGGCTGCAGCAGGCAGCAAGCTAGGAGATCGGTGGTGACCGCCACCAGGGCATCGGCCTCGTGGCACGTTTCGACGATCGGGCCGAGGTCGATCAGCTCGCCGGTGGTGGCGGGATGGGCCAGCAACACGCCGTACACCTCGCCGGCGACGAGATCGGTGGCCGGGTCGCCGATCGTCAGCTCGATGCCGAGGGGGGCCGCCCGGGTCTCGACGACGGCTCGGGTCTGGGGATGGCAGCCGGCGTCGACGAAGAAGCCCGACCGCCCGGTCTGCGAGATCCGGCGGAGCATCGTCATCGCCTCAGCGGCGGCGGTCGCTTCGTCGAGCATCGACGCGTTGGCCAGCTCGCAACCGGTCAGATCGGCCACCATCGTCTGGAAGGTCAGGAGCATCTCGAGTCGGCCCTGGCTGATCTCGGGCTGGTAGGGGGTGTACGCCGTGTACCAGGCCGGGTTCTCCAGCAGGTTCCGGCGCAGGACGGCCGGGGTGATGCAGTCGTTCCAGCCCATACCGAGCAGCGATGTGTAGACCTCGTTCCGGTCGGCGAGGCGGCGCAGCTCGGCCAGGGCCTCCGCCTCGGTCAGCGGACCCGCCACGTCGAGGCCGTGGTCGGTGCGGATCGACGCCGGCACAGCCTGAGCCACCAGGTCCCCGGCCGAGGCGTAGCCGAGGGCGGCCAGCATCTTTCCCTCGTCGGTGGTGCGGAGCCCGATGTGGCGATCGGCGAAGGTATCGGTCATCTCAGGTACCTCGGTGGTAGCGGTGGGGGGTGAAGGGGAGGGCGACGACGTCGATCTCGACGTCGCTGCCTCGAACATCGGCCAGGAGGGTCTGGCCGTCGGTTGCCAGCTCGGTTGGCACGTAGCCCATGGCGACGGGGCCGCCCACCGTGGGGCCGTAGCCGCCGCTGGTGACGACCCCGGCCGGCTCACCGGAAGGGGTGCGCAGCGGCGTTTGGTCGCGCACCGGTCGTCGGCCCCGAGGGCGGAGCCCGACTCGTGCCCTGGCCGGACCCTCGGCGTACTCGGCCAGGATCCGGTCGGCGCCGGGGAACCGGCCGTCCTCCCGGCGGCGCTTGGGCATCGTCCACACCAGGTCCGCCTCGACGGGGCTCGTCGTCTCGTCGAGATCGTGCCCGTACAACGGGAGGCCCGCCTCGAGTCGGAGCGTGTCGCGCGCACCGAGGCCGGCCGGGGTCACCTCGGGCTGAGCGAGCAGGCCCCTGGCCAGCGCCTCCGCCCGCTCGCTGGCGACGAGCAGCTCGAAGCCGTCCTCACCGGTGTAGCCAGAGCGCGACACGCCGACGCCCTCGATCCGGCTGCCAGCGGCCGCGGTGTCGGCAGTGCCGAGCTCAACATCCAGCTGGCGGAAGTCGAGGAAGACCAGCTCCTGCACAGCCGGGCACAGTCGGGTCAGTGCGGTGGCGGCCTGGGGTCCCTGCAGCGCCAGCAGCGACACATCGGTCCGCTGGACGACATCGATCCCGTCGAGCCCGGTCCGCAGGCGGGCGAGGTCGACGTCGCGGCGGGCGGCGTTGACCACCACCATCAGGTGGTCGCCTCGGTTGGTGACGATGCAGTCGTCGATGACGCCGCCCCGATCGTTGGTGAGCAGCGCATAGCGCTGCCGGCCCTCGCCGATCGTGGCGATCGACGCCGGGGTCAGGGACTCGAGGGCGTTGGCGAGGGCATCGATGCCGTCGGGGGAGCGGAGCTCCACCACACCCATGTGGCTCACGTCGAAGAGGGCGGCCCGCTCACGGCACGCGGTGTGCTCGGCGATCACGCCCTCGTACTGGATGGGGAGCTCCCAGCCGGCGAACTCGACGAGCCGCCCGCCCAGCTCGACGTGCAGGGCGTGGAGGGCTGTGGTCTTCGTCTCGACGGCGGTGTCGGTTGGCACCTGATCGGTCATTTGGGCAGGCCTCTTGTTCGAAGATGGCTCGCGTCTGCGTCCTCGACACCTGCCCACCGAGGGCTGGGCCGAAGCCAACCCCCTCTGTCGTGGTTACCTGAGAGATTGGCGGGTCCGTGGCTACCCGTTTTCCCCTTCGGTGGCTGACCGGCCTCCTATGTGGGGAGGAGCCAGCTCTCTCCAGAGCGGTTCAACCGTCCGTGCGGTACGGGTGCCTGAGAGTTTCCGGGGTGGTTGCTCCTTCGGCGGGTCGACCGGGGTCGACCTCTCTCCCACACGGACTCGATCCGTGGTCGTACTATACCGCTCTCCCCGGCGCTATCGGGTGAGGGGTGGGTGAAGCTGCTCGGCCGATCCCTGCCGATGGAGCTGGGCTGGCCGGCCGCCGCCACGGGTCGTCGTCTCGCCGGTCGGCTCGACGAACCCGTCGCTGGCCAGCACCTTGCGATGGAAGTTGCGGGGGTCGACCGTCGTGCCCCACACGGCCTCATAGACCGCTCGGAGCTCGGTGACGGTGAACTCCGGGGGGCAGAAGGTCGTGGCCAGGGTCGTGTAGGTCAGCTTGGCCCTGGCTCGTTCGAGCCCGTCGGCCAGTATCCGGCCGTGGTCGAACGCCAGGCGGTCCAGCGGCTCGACAGCGGCGACCGGCACGAGGTCGGCCTCGGCGGCGTCGGTGCCGGCGACCGGTTGGGCCAGATCGGGGACGAGGGCCAGGTAGGCGACGCTGACCACTCGCATCCGGGGATCGCGGTCGGGATGCCCATAGGTACCGAGCTGCTCGAGGTGGGCCCGGCCCAGCCGGACTCCGGTCTCCTCGGCAAGCTCCCGCCGGGCCGCCGGGAGCAGGTCTTCGTCGATCTGGACGAAGCCGCCCGGAAGGGCGAGCCGGCCGGCGAATGGCTCTGTGGCCCGGCGAACGAGCAGCACGCGCAGCGCCCCGGCCCGGATGGTCAAGACTACGAGATCGACCGTGACGGCGAAGGGTGGGTAGGCGCTGGGATCGTAGGCGGCGGGCGTCTCGGAAGGCATCGGCGCGACCCTATCGCCGCCAGCCGCCTTTTCGTCAACTTGACGATTACGTGGACCTGCGGCACCTCCCGGCCACCCCGACAGCTCACGTGCAGCGGGTCACGAAGGGGCGCATCATCGACGACGGAACCGGCCTCTCGTCCTGGTTCCGGCCGCTGACGTCGGCCATCAGCGAGCTCCCGATCGAGGAGCAGGAGCGGCCCCTGCTGTTCCGGGCTCGCACGGCCGACCTCCAGGAGGTCGCCGTTCAGGCGACGATCACCTACCGCATCGGCCGACCGGTGGCCGGCGACGAGTTGGTGATCACGTCGAGCACCGACGGCCTCGTGCTCTTCGGCGACGGCATCGAGAGCGACCGGGTCGAGCTGCGGTGGGGTCAGCGGTGCCGCATCAACGAGCGCTGAAGAGGCCGGTCAGGGACCGACGAGGCGATCGAGGGCCGTGCCGATGATCGGGGTCTGGAGGTCGACGGCCACGATGCGGCTCAACCAGGTCACCGAGATCACGTCTTCCCTCACCGCCCAGGTATCGGTGCCGCGAGGCTGGGGAGCTTCCTCGCCCCAGGAGAGCACGACCTTGTACGCACCGTCGTGACCCAGCTTCGGCTCGAGGACTGCCTTCGACATTGCCCGTGGTGGAGCCTGGCCGACCTCGGTCCAGTGCCACCCGTTGATCTCGTCGAGGCCGAGGTTGGGGACGTTGAGGTTCATCACACCGACCTCGTCGGGCGGTTCGGCCAGCATCGCCTCGGCGACGGCCGTGGCGACCGTCGCCGCCGTGGTCCATCGCTGCCCCTCGAGCATCTCGTCGTAGCCCTGGCCCTCGACCGCGAAGTCCCTGACCGACTGGGAGACGGCCAGGCCGGGGATCCGGCCGTTGCGACCGGTCAGGGCGGCGCCGACGGTGCCGGAGTGGTAGACCGAGCGCCCGACGTTGGCCCCGGGATTGATGCCCGACACGATCAGGTCGGGGAGGGGCCCGAACGCGCCAAGCCGGGCGAACATCACGCACAGACCGGGCGGCCCGGTCACCGCCCACGCCTCGTCGATCCCGTCGATCGTGACCTCGTGGGCCTCCGGCTGCATCACGTGGAGCGCTCCGATCGCGGCGCTGGCGCCCGAGTACTCCTGATCGGGAGCGACGATCATGACGTCGGCGAGGTCGGTGAGCGCCTTGGCCAGCACGTGCAGGCCGACCGAGTCGATGCCGTCGTCGTTGGTCACCAGGATCCGAGACTTGGTCATACGTTCGAACCTATACGTCACGGGTGACGGAGCAGCCAATCGCCGTCGACCAGCAGCCGATCGCTGGGTGAACGGACGGTTCAGCTCCCGCTGATCTCGACCTGAGTCTCGATCGTCTGTTTGAGCACGGTCTTCTCCGCGCCAGGGCCGAACTCGAACTCCTGGCTAGCGAAGAGCTGGCTGCTCGACGCGGGGACCATCGACGTCAGGTCGAGCCTGATCGAGCCCGAGCTGATCGACTCCCAGGCCACGACCGTGGCGCTCGCTCCGCCGGCCACCATCTCCGAGCCGACCGGTACGATCTGCTCGGTGGTCGCCGCCAGCTCGACGACCGACCCGTCGATCGCCACTACCTCGTAGGACGTGATCTGCTCGACGTCGAGCCCGTTGACCGGGAGGAGCTGAATGATCTCCCACCGGGCCCCGACCCCGACCGCCTCCTCGGGCAGCGGGTGGGCGAACTGGCTGTTGGTGATCATCTGCTCCATCGTCGACGCGAGCGTGGGGTCGAGCCCG
>JAOTYQ010000251.1 GCA_029861725.1 Acidimicrobiia bacterium
CGAAATCTGTTGCCGGAGCCCCCTGAGGCGTGGATGGGGCCACGAATCTCGGTGGGAGCTCGGGGCCGGCGCTCGGGCCGGCACGCCGCTGGGACGCCGACACCTGGGCAACGCTGGTTGACCCGGCGCTGGGTCACCCTCGCAGTGCTCGGTGAGTCGCCTACACTTCGAAAGGTGAAATCGACAGTCGAGGCCCTCGAGGGCAACAAGGTCAAGGTCGTTGTCGAGCTCGAAGAGGCCGAGTTCGAAAAGGACCTCGATGCTGCCTTCAAACGCCTCGCTCGAGAGGTCCGACTCCCCGGTTTCCGGCCGGGCAAGGCGCCGCGCAAGGTCCTCGAAGCCCGGATCGGCCAGTCCTACGCTCGCGACGAAGCCTTTCGGGAGGCCCTCCCGGGCTACTACACCGAAGCGGTCAAGGAGCACGACGTCGACGTCATCGCCCCGCCCGAGATCGATATCACCAACGGCCAGGACGAGGGCCCGGTCAGCTTCGACGCCGTCGTCGAGATCCGCCCGTCGATCACGGTCGAAGGATACGAGGCTCTGGAGATCGAGATCCCGTCGACCGACGTGACCGACGAAGACGTCGACGAGGCCGTCGACCGGATGCGGAGCGGCTTCGGCTCACTCGAAACGGTCGATCGGCCCGCCGCCGACGACGACAGCGTCGTGATCGACATCGAGACCTTCCACGAGGGCGAGCCAGTACCCGGGCTCACGACCGACGATTACGTCTACAAGGTCGGGAGCGGGGCGGTCGTTCCCGAGATCGACGAGCAGCTGACCGGCGCCTCGGCTGGCGACGAGCTCGAGTTCTCGGCCGATCATCCCGACGATGAGGAGGAAGAGCCCCTCGAGTTCACGATCACGGTGAAGGAGGTCCAGGAGACCGTGCTGCCGGAGGCCACCGACGAGTGGGTCGTCGAGAACAGCGAGTTCGACACGCTGGCCGATCTCCGCGCCGACTTCGAAGACAACATCCGCACCACTCGGATCAATCAAGCCCAGGCGGCCCGCCGCAGCAAGTTGGCCGACGCCCTGGCCGAGCTCGTCGACGACGAGCTCGTGCCCGACGCGATGATCGATCTCGAGGTCGAGAACCGGGCCCAGGACATGGCGATACGGCTCCACGCCCAAGGCATGGAGCTGCAGACGTTCCTGCAGATGACCGGCCAGTCCCAGGAGGACTTCCTGAGCGAGCTGCGAGGCGCGGCCACCAGCTCGGCGAAGCTGGACCTCGCCCTCCGGGCCGTCGCCGCCAACGAGAGCCTGGAGGTCGGCGACGACGAGATCGACGAGCAGCTGGCCGAGGTCGCCGACCAGCTCGAGCGACCGGCCGACGACGTGCGCGACGAATTCGTCGAGGCTGGACGGCTGTCTGCCCTCCGGTCCGATCTGCTGAAGAGCAAAGCGCTTGACTGGGTCAGCGAGCGGGCCAACCTTGTTGATGAGGATGGCCTACAAGTGAGCCCCGATGCGCTAGAACTGCCCACCCAGGACGACACCGCCGCCGACACCGCTGCCGGCGGCCCCACCGAGGGCGACCCGTCGTCGCCCGACGACGAAACAGCTGACGAACCATCATCGCCTGATACAGGAGAGGACGAGACGTGATTCCCAATGCCGCTCGAATGGGCCTCGGCGTCCCACAGGTTGTCGAGCAGACCAGCCGGGGTGAACGCGGCTGGGATCTGTTCTCTCGCCTGCTGACCGACAACATCATCTTCCTCGGCACACCGATCGATGACTTCATCGCCAACGTGACCTGCGCCGAGCTGCTCTTCCTGGAATCCGAGAACCCGGACCGGGACATCAGCGTCTACATCAACTCGCCGGGTGGCGACATCAACGCGATGTTCGCCATCTACGACACGATGCAGTACATCAAGCCGGAGATCACCACGATCTGCTACGGACAGGCCGCATCGGCTGCTGCCATCCTCCTCGCCGCCGGTACACCGGGGAAGCGGCTGGCGCTCCCGAACGCCCGGGTCCTGCTCCACCAGCCCTACACCGGTGCTCAGGGGCAGGTGTCAGACCTCGAGATCGCGGCCAATGAGATCGAGCGCCTGAAGAAGGCGCTGGAGGAGATCCTCGCCCACCACACCGGCCAGCCGATCGAGAAGATCGCCACCGACACCGATCGCGATTTCGTCATGACTGCGGTCGAAGCGAAAGAATACGGCATCATTGACGAAGTGTTGCACGAACGGAACATGGCCGACTCCAGCGGACCGATCAGGGCCGTCGGGTCGTAGGGGGACGACGTGGCAAAGTTTGGCGAAGGGGGCGAGCTTCTCAAGTGCTCGTTCTGTGGCAAGTCCCAGAAGCAAGTCAAGAAGCTCATCGCCGGACCTGGCGTCTACATCTGTGACGAGTGCATCGATCTCTGCAATGAGATCATCGAGGAGGAGCTCGCCGAGGGGTCGGAGCTCAGCTTCGAGGAGCTGCTCAAGCCTCGAGAGATCTACGACTTTCTGAACGACTACATCGTCGGCCAGGACGCGGCCAAGAAGATCATGTCGGTCGCCGTCTACAACCACTACAAGCGGATCCAGTACGGCTCGCAGACCGGTGCCGACATCGAGCTGGCCAAGTCGAACATCCTCCTGATGGGCCCGACCGGCTGTGGCAAGACCTTGCTCGCCCAGACACTGGCCCGGATGTTGAACGTGCCGTTCGCCATCGCCGATGCCACCGCCCTCACCGAGGCCGGCTACGTCGGCGAGGACGTCGAGAACATCCTCCTCAAGCTGATCCAGGCCGCCGACTTCGACGTGAAGCGGGCCGAGACCGGGATCATCTATCTCGACGAGATCGACAAAATCGCCCGCAAGAGCGAGAACCCTTCGATCACCCGTGACGTGTCGGGCGAGGGGGTCCAGCAGGCACTGCTCAAGATCCTGGAAGGCACGGTCGCGTCGGTCCCACCCCAAGGTGGCCGCAAGCACCCCCATCAGGACTTCATCCAGATCGACACCGCGAACATCCTCTTCATCTGCGGCGGCGCCTTCGCCGGGATCGAGACGATCATCGAGCGCCGCATCGGTGGCCGGTCGGTCGGGTTCCAGGCCGATATCGGGTCGTCCAAGACCGACCTCGACGACATTCACGCCCAGGTCCGACCGGAGGATCTTCTCAAGTTCGGGTTGATCCCGGAGTTCGTCGGTCGGTTGCCGGTCATCGGCACCGTCACCAACCTCACTCAGGAAGCGCTCGTCCGGATCCTCGTCGAGCCGAAGAACGCCCTCACGAAGCAGTACCAGAAGTTCTTCGAGATGGAAGATGTGGAGCTCGAGTTCGGCGACGACGCGTTGAACGCCGTCGCCGACCAAGCACTGCTCCGAGGCACGGGAGCTCGCGGCCTCCGAGCGATTCTCGAAGAGGTCCTGCTCGACGTCATGTACGACCTCCCAGGCCGGGAAGACATCGGCAAGTGCGTGATCGACGCAGGAGTCGTGCTCGACCGGGTCAACCCCACGCTGGTGCCGCGCAGCGAGAGTCGCCAGCGACCCCGGCGGGCGGCGTCCTAGCCGGCCGACACCGTCCGAGAACGACTGACACCACCGTTGGACTTCCACTCGGCGCTCGCCTACCTCGACAAGCACACCAACCTGGAAGGCAACCGCGGCGGGCGCTTCAGCCCCGGCCTGCCGAATGCCGGCGACACGTCGGGCCTGTCGCTCGAGCCGATGGAGGCCTTGTTGGGGGCCCTCGGCGACCCGCACCGGGCGTATCGGGTCATCCACATCACCGGCACCAACGGCAAGGGCTCGACGGCCCGGTTCGCATCGGCGTTGATCCAGGCGACCGATCTCTCGGTCGGCACGTTCACCAGCCCCAACATCGAAACGATCAACGAGCGGATCAGCTGGGGCGGTGAGCCGATCAGCGACGACGACTTCGGGCGGGTCATCGGGCTGCTGGCCGACATCGAGCCCTTGCTTGAGGTGGTTCCGAGCCGGTTCGAGCTGCTCACGGCCGCGGCGCTCATCTGGTTCGCAGAGCTGGCAGTCGACGTGGCCGTCGTCGAGGTCGGGCTCCTCGGTCGCTTCGACGCAACCAACGTGGTCGACAGCGACGTGGCCGTGGTGACCAACATCGGCAAGGACCACACCACCGGCGGCGAAGGATGGCGGACCGCCGTGGCGTCGGAGAAGGCCGGCATCATCAAGCCGGGCAGCCACCTCGTGCTCGGCTCCGACATGGGGGAGCTAACCCCGATCTTCACGGCCGAGGGTCCGGCCGCCACGTGGACGGCCGGCGTTGACTTCACGATCGAGAGCAATCAGCTCGCCGTCGGCGGCCGGGTAATCGATCTGGTCACCCCGGCGGCCGACTACGACCAACTGTTCGTGCCGTTTCACGGCGCCCATCAAGGCCAGAACCTCGCCACGGCCATTGCTGCCGTCGAGGCGTTCTTCGGTCGCCCGCTCGCCCAGGAGCTCGTCGAGTTCGCCTTGACCACGGTTCGGCTACCGGCTCGGTTCGAGGTGGTCGGCCGGGAGCCCACGCTGATTCTCGACGGCGCCCACAATCCCCAAGGGGCGGCGGCGGCGCTGGCGACGTTGGACGAGGCGTTCGCTCGGTTGGGGTCGTGGGTGCTGGTGGTCGGCATGATCGGTGGGAAGGACCCGGCGGAGATGCTCGAGGCTTTTGGGGCTCGCGACTTCGACGCCGTGATCTGCTGCGAGCCCCATTGGTCGCGGGCGGTTCCGGCCGAGGACATCGCCGCCGCCGCCGCAGCGATGGGCATCTCGGCCGAGGTCGTGAAATCGCCGGAGGAGGCGATGTATCGGGCGCTGGCCGTTACGGCCGCCGACGACTTGATCCTCATCGCCGGGAGCCTCTACGTCGTCGGCGAGGTCCGGGCTGCCGCCCGGTCGCTGATGGCCGAGCGCCACCCCGACAGCTGAGCGGCGTCGACCCACCGGGCCGAATGGCCCGAAGAGGTCAAGATCTGGGCCGGCGTCGCCGATGGTCCCGCATGGCCAGGATCGGGTTCTTGCTGCAGCGACGCCGCCGAGGAGGCGGGGAACGGTGGCAGCGAGCCCAGCGAGGCGCCACCCTGTCGGAGTACGGGCTGCTGGCGTCGCTGGTCGTCGTCTCGTCGATCGGGGCAATCACCCTGCTGCAGGACGAGTCCGGCTCGTACCTGGTCGACACCGGCAGTGATATCGGCACTCCTCGGGAGCTCGCAGCCGACATCGACCCCGATCTCCCCGATCCGCCGGTCTGGCTGACCCAGCCGCCACCCCCGACCACGACCACCACGACCACCACGACCACGTCGTCCACCTCGTCCACCTCGTCCACCTCGTCGTCGACCTCGTCGTCGACCTCGTCCTCGACCACCTCGACCACCGTCGCAGGATCGGTGATCCTCACGGGGGCAATCTCGACGGTTGACCGGCCTGGCGATTGCTACGAGGTCGAGTCGCCAGGCGTCGTCGGCTCGACCATCGACCGGTACACCTGTGACGGCGGTGCGGCCCAGATCGTCGAGGCGTTCGGTACCCCGACCGTCGTGTCGTTCCGCTTCACCGAACCTGTCAACGCCGGGCTTTGCCTGCAGATCGATCCCAACGACGAGACCCGTACGGTCATGGCTCCCTGCGACGGCAGCCCCGCCCAGCTGTTCGACGTCGTCGACAACGGCGATGGCAGCTACACCTTCGTGAGTCAGGACAACGGCAGGTGCCTGCGGGGCGGGGATGAGATGCGGGCTCGAAACTGCAACGGCGACCCGACTCGGGACTTCACCTTTGCGTGATCCTGCTCGGAGCGGATGGTGAATCGCTAGCCTCCACTCGGTGAGTCGCACACTGGTCATCTGCAAACCCGATGCCGTCGAACGGGGCTACGTCGGCGAGATCTTCGACCGCTTCGAGCGGAAGGGCCTCAGGTTGGCCGCCGCCGAGCTACGAACGCTGGACACCGAGACCCTCGGCCAGCACTACGCCGAACACGTCGGCAAGCCGTTCTACGACTCGCTGGTGGCCTTCATGAGCCGCAGTCCGGCGATGGTCGCGGTCGTCGAAGGACCGGACGACACCTACGCCATCGTTCGCACGCTGATGGGCCCGACCAACCCCGCCGAGGCTCCGCCGGGAACGATCCGGGGCGACCTCGGGACCGAGCTGACTGAGAACCTCGTGCACGGCTCGGACTCCGAGGAGTCCGCAAAGCGGGAGATCGGGATCTTCTTTCCCTCCCTCGCCTGAGTCGCGCGGCCCGCGCGCAGCAAGCATGTAATCGCGCGAGGCGCGCGAGTATGCCGCGCGAAGGGCGCGAACGCTCGCGCGGTTTGTGGCAACCATCCACCAGCCTCCGTGCTCGGGGTCGTACCATCGCCGCCAGGCAGAGGTAGCAGGGGTTTGGTGCGATGGCGAAATTGTCGCAAGTTCTGGGTGGGATGGGTACCCGAGAGCTCGCCATCGACCTCGGGACCGCCAACACCCTCGTCTACGTCAAGGGCCACGGCATCGTCCTCGACGAGCCATCGGTCGTCGCCATCAATCTCAACACCGGCCGGCCCATCGCGGTCGGAACCGAGGCGAAGCGGATGATCGGCCGCACCCCGGCTCACATCGCGACGATCCGTCCCTTGAAGGATGGGGTCATCGCCGACTTCGAGGTGTGCGAGGAGATGCTCCGTTACTTCGTGCACAAGATCAACCCGAGCCGCTTCCTGACCCGTCACCGCACGGTGATCTGCGTGCCGTCGGGGATCACCCGGGTCGAGCATCGGGCGGTGCGGGACGCCGCCGAGTTCGCCGGCGCGCGCCAGGCGGTCGTCATCGAGGAGCCAATGGCTGCCGCCATCGGCGCCGGCCTGCCCATCAACCAGGCGATCGGTTCGATGATCGTCGATATCGGCGGAGGGACCACCGAGGTCGCGGTCATCTCTCTCGGCTCGATCGTGGCCAGCCGCTCCGCTCGTATCGGCGGCAACGATCTCGACGCTGCCATCATGACCTACATCAAGAAGGAGTACAGCCTCGCACTGGGGGAGCGAACCGCCGAGGCGATCAAGATCCGCATGGGCTCGGCGCATCCGCTGCCAGACGAGTTCGACGCCGAGGTCCGGGGTCGGGACCTGGTAACCGGGCTGCCCAAGTCGATCGTCACGACGACCGAGGAGATCCGCGAAGGGCTCGACGAGCCGGTGACTGCGATCATCGACGCCGTCAAGGTCACCCTCGACGAGTGCCCGCCCGAACTGGCTGCCGACATCATGGATCGCGGGATCGTGCTCGCCGGAGGTGGCGCACTGCTCGGCGGGATGGTCGAGCGCCTCCAGCACGAAACGGGGATGCCGATCCGGATCGCCGACGACCCGCTGCAGTGCGTCGTGCTCGGCTCCGGTCGGTACCTGGAGCTCACCTCGAGCCCCGAGCGAACAGGAGGGAAGCGAACGGGCCAGCGCCGCGCCGCCCGACGAGCCGATGCCGACGCCCGGACCCTGGGCGTCCCGAGCTCGGCCTAGGCGGCGATGGCGGCGGCCAGGACCTCGACCCATCGCTTGGTCGTACTGCTCGTTGTCACGTCGATCGCCATGATCGCCGCCGACCGCCAACCATCGAGTCCGTTCACCGGGGCTCGCCAGTCGGCCATCACCGCCACCGAGCCGATCAGGGCCGGTCTCGACCGTCTGGCGACGCCGGCGGTCGGCGCCTGGGAGGGCGCCCACCACTACGACGAGTGGCGTGACGCGAACCAGCGCCTCCGGGCCCGAATCGAGGCGCTGGAGGGAGCAGGCGACCAGGTCGCCGCCGCCGAAGCCGAGCTCCGGCGCCTGATGGAGGCGACCGATATCGAGCATGGCGGCGATGTCGAGACGATCACCGCTCGCGTCGTCGTGAACCGGGTGTCGTCGGCCGTTCGGGTCATCGAGCTCGACCGTGGATCGACCGACGGGATCCGCTCGGGCATGCCGGTTATCACCGGGCGAGGCCTGGTCGGCCTCGTCGAGGTGGCCGGTCCCGATCGAGCGATCGTGCGGCCGCTGACCGCCGACCGGGTCCGGGTCGGCGTCCGCTGGGGTAACGACTACGGCGTGGCCGTCGGGTCCGGACCCGACGACTCACTGGTCCTCAGCATGGA
>JAOTYQ010000883.1 GCA_029861725.1 Acidimicrobiia bacterium
TGTTGGCCCGACAAGCGACCAAGGGAGATGGGCCATGGCACTCGATCCAGCCATCGAGGTGATCGACAAGCGTTTCTACCGGTACGTGATCCACAACGCCCATGTCGACCACCTCTGGACCGGAGCCCGGTGGACCGAGGGCCCGGTCTTCGTGCCCGCCGGCCGCTACCTGGTGTTCTCCGACATCCCAAACGACCGGACCATGCGCTACGACGAGCGCACCGGGACCGTCGCCGTATTCGAGCAGCCGGCGTTCAACCAGAACGGGCACTGTCTCGATCTGGAGGGGAGGATCGTCAGCTGCGAGCACCGGGGCCGGGCGGTATCCCGCATCGGCCACGACGGTCGCCGGGAGGTGCTGGCCGACTCGTTCGACGGCAAGCGACTCAACTCGCCGAACGACGCCGTGGTCCACTCCGACGGCGCCGTCTGGTTCACCGACCCGACCTACGGCATCGACAGCGACTACGAGGGCGACGCTGCCGAGTCAGAGATCGGGGCCTCGAACGTCTACCGGATCGACCCCGACGGTTCGATCAGCGCAGTCGTGACCGACATGGTCCGTCCTAACGGCCTGGCGTTCTCGCCGGACGAGTCGCTGCTGTACGTCGCCGACACCGGAATCTCCCATGTCGGCTCGGCCTGCCCGCCCGACATCCGGGTCTACCCGGTCGCCCCCGACGGCGGCTCGTGCAGCGGCCCCTCGACCACGTTCGCCACCTGCACCGACGGGGTGTTCGACGGCTTCCGGGTCGACGTGTCCGGCAACCTCTGGACCTCGGCCGGCGACGGTGTCCACTGCTACGACCCCGACGGCACCCTGATCGGCAAGCTGCGCATCCCCGAGGTCGTCGCCAACGTCGAGTTCGGCGGCGTGAAGCGGAACCGACTGTACATCTGCGGCACCACCGGCCTCTATGCGATGTATCTCAACACCCGGGGCTGCACGCCGCTCGACCGCTCGGGCGCCAGCCGGGCCGTCGAGGGCGACGACGAGCCCGCGACGCTCAGCGCCGCAGACCGGTGAAGTGCGGCGCCAGGCGGTCGCGGAAGTCGACGTCGTAGGCCTCCTCGGGGTCGGCTCGGACCGCTTCGTCGAGGGCGTAGGCGTCTTCGCCGACCAGGATCCGCCACCGCTCGGCCTTCACCCCTTCGAGGATGATCGCCGCCGCCTCGTCAGCCGTGGTCGGCGCCGAGTTGCGGAACTGGGCTCCCCGCTCGAGCACGGCCGGGTCGGCTTCGTTGCCGTGGACGGCCCAGGAGTTCTGGGCGATCCCGGTCCCGATGTGGCCGGGCATGACGACCGAGCACGAGACGTGGGGGGCGTTGAGCCGGAGGTCGGTGATGAGGGCCTCGGTGAAGCCCTTGACGGCGAACTTCGCTGCGCTGTAGGCGGTGTGGGAGACCTCCGGACCGACCGACGCCCAGAACCCGTTGACACTGCTCGTATTGACCAGGTGGCCCTCCTCCGATGCGGCCAGCAGCGGCAGGAACGCCCGGGTCGTGTAGTACACGCCGTACCAGCACACGTTGAACGTGCGCTCCCAGGCGTCGCGGTCGTCGGCGAACATCGAGCCCGCACCCCCGATCCCCGCGTTGTTGAACACGAGGTTCACGTGGTCGGTGCCGTGGGCGGCCTGGACTTCATCGGCGAAGCGGACGACCTGGGCCTCGTCGGACACATCGCACAGGTGGGTGGTGACTCGGGTGCCGTCGGGCGCCTCGGCGTCGCAGAGGTCCTTCGTCGCGGCCAGCGGGTCGGCGAAGAGATCGCAGAGCGCGAGGTGGCATCCGGCCGCCGAGAGCTGCCAGGCCAGCGCCCGCCCCATCCCGTCGCCAGCGCCGGTGATGACGGCGATCTTGTCGGTGAAGTCGTCCATCGAGCAGGTCGGTGTGATCAGTACTGCTCGGTGATCAGGAACTGCCAGATCGGTTGCTTGACGCCGTCGGCCTTCATCTGCTCCCGGGCGGCGATGATCACCTTGCCGGCCTCGGTCTCCCGCAGGAACCAGCGGGTCGCCTCGAACGCCCCGGGCGTGTGGTCGGTCAGCGAGAGCGCGGCCGCCTCGTAGTAGCCCCGGATGTCCATCGTGACCCGTGCCGGGATGCCGGGGATGCCGGCCTCCTTCCACGGCGTTCCCTCCGCCACCCTGACGAACGACTCGATC
>JAOTYQ010000884.1 GCA_029861725.1 Acidimicrobiia bacterium
GGCTGTGATCCGCCAAGCCATCCACCACCTCGCCGACGTCGTCCGTCGGGCGCGAGTCGGCGCCGACATCGCAGCATCGTACCGCGAACGTCCACAGACACCGGAAGACGATGACCTCGCCATGGCCAACGCCATCGCTCTGACCGAGGCCGAACCTTGGTAGCCCAAGCCGAGCTCTGGCTCATGGAGACCCCGAACCAGAAGCGACGTCCCGTGCTCATCGTGTCACGCGATGAAGTCATCGCAGTTCTCAACAACATCGTCGTCGCCCCCGTGACCAGCACCATCCGGGCTATCCCTACCTGCATCCCCGTCGGAGTCGACGAAGGGATCGACCACGACAGCGTCGCCACCTTCGACAGCCTCGCTGCAGTGCCCAAATCCGTACTCACGAAGAGGCTCGGCCAACTCGGCGTCGGCGGCCGTCAACAGATCTGCTCAGCCCTCGACGCCATGGCCAACTGCTGACCCCCAACGTCCAGCTCTTCGCTGGGCGACGCACCCGGCCGACGGTCTCTGGCGTGTACTCCCGCTTGTGTCGGAGAGGGGGGATTGCAACCCTTTAACCCACAGCGAACCCGGTCCCGGTGGTTGATTCTCCCGGCGGCCTGAAGGCGACCGCTCGAGCATGTCAGGGCTGGTGGGGTCGAGTCAGATGGCCTCGAGGCCTCGATTCAGAACTTACCGGTGTTGGCCCACTTCTCCTTCGGGGCAATGGCCTCTGCAAGGTTCCAGTGTTCGACGATCATGCCGTGGTCGACCCGGAACAGGTCTCCCTGGGCGTACGGGCTGTCGCCGAGTATGGCCTCGCTCAGTACTGCAACGAAGTTTTCCTGCGCACAAAGCCGGTGGATCTGTAGGTTGACGAGCCGCGGATCGTCTCGGCGGAGCATGTCGGCGACAGCCTTGCGACCGTCCCCGATCTCGGTGTTGTGCTGGATGTAGTCCTCGGAGATGACCTCGAGGCCCGCCTTGCGGGTCGCCCCCGGCCATGAAAAGGTTGCGCAGGGCGCCCGTGACGAGCTCGACGCTGGCCGGACCCTGGTCTGCATCGACTACCTCGCTCGATCCGTCCACCGACGAGCGGCCACTCGGAGTCTTCGCCACGTACGGGCCGCTCACGTCCCAGTGCTCGACGATCTTGTCGTCGTCATCGAACCGGAACCAGTCCATGGTCACCCACTGACCTTCACCGCCGTTGAGGATCTGATGAGCATGGACGAATACCCCGTTCTCGTCTTCGAAGGTGCGCACGAGGTCGATCTCGCGGTCGGGGTTGCGCTGCAGGAAGTCCTCGAAGAACTGGGTGAAGCCCTCGACGCCGTCGGCAACGCCGCCGCTGTGTCGGATGTAGACGTCGCCGGTGTACTCGGCGACAACGCTGATATCGCCATCGCGAATGCCCCGCAAAATACAGGCTTCGAGCCCTCTCGAGTCGAATCGTCATATCCCGAAGTCCGTCCTTCTCAGTGGTTCACCGCTGGTCGCTGGATCGAAGTGACGAAGGGGCGAGATTACCCCAAGTACACGCGCGACCTGTGTGCCGAACTCGTTGCCGCGTAGGTGTTTCGCCTGGTCCGGCACCATTTGCATATGCACTTGCGTGCCGCAGGGCACAGGCCGCACGGCCGTGCTAGCGGAGGTCTGGCTCGGCTGACCCTCCTGCCGATGGTGGCCTCAGCCATCGCCGTAGTCGTGGTCGGCGTAGTCGGTCTCGCCTCGCTGCCAGTAGCCGCGGATCTGGAGGCGATCCGGGGGATTACAACCCTTGACCCTCCTCCGACCCGCTCAAACTGGATCGACCTCATAGGCGCCTGAGACACCCTCTTCCCCTGGTCAATTCGTCACGACCGGGTTTCCGGCCCAGCGACGAGATGGGGCTCCATCTCGCTGCTCACGAGCAGGTACTCGCGGTCACGGACCGAGGCCATGCGACACAGCGTCAGATGATCCGGCGCGCTCTTACGCCGTCGGCCAGCGACGGTGACTCGCCGCGGTCTCGGCGCCAGTCACGCAGGGGGATGTCGTCCACGTGCAATATCTTGCCGTGGCTGCGGACCGACAGAATTGACCTGGCTGAGCCGAAGCTCAGGATGGAACCTGCCGAAGCTATCGACAAGATGCTGCCGGCCGACCCCACCGAGAGCATGCAACCCGCGGACCCGAG
>JAOTYQ010000253.1 GCA_029861725.1 Acidimicrobiia bacterium
GACGTTCTCCAGCCCCTCCTGCAGCCTCGCCTGACCCTCCTCAGAACAGGCGGCCAGCAGGCCGATCAACCCGAAGATGCCGACCGCAAGCCAGAGTCGGCTTCGCACCAGGTGCCTGCGCGGTGTGGGTATTCGGCTCGCTCGCTCGTCGATTTGCTGTGTCATAGTTGTCTACCTCGCCCTCGTTGGACAGGTTCCGGTCCGGGTCAGATGATTGGGGGATGATCTTCTTCTTCGCTTCTGCGAACTCGGAATCGTCGAGCAGGCCCGAGGCATGGAGATAGGCGGTCATGGCCAGCTCGTCGGCGATGCTCTCTCGTTTGGCCCGTAGCCGCGAGTAGAGGTCGAACGCCCGCTCACTGCGTTCGGCTTCGCGCTCGAATCGGCGAGCAGCCAAGTAACTATTCACGATCAAGTAGGAGGTCACGCTGACAAGGAGAACAACGGGTATCAGGGCCCACAAAGCAACCAAGTTCATATCTGTCCTCGAGAACGCCCACCCACTAGCTTCGCTCAGCCTGGTTCAAATCCAAAGCGAGGTCCAGGCCTCAAAGCTCGTTCACCCGGGTGAACGAGCGATCGTGTCAGCTCACCCACAGTCACCCGCCGTGTGTGATGTCTCGGGTGCCGACATCGGTCACAATCAGGGAGTCGAGTGACGTAAGCGAGGAGCGCCGCATGAACGAGCTGGTTGTCGTCGCCTTCGATGACGAGTTGGAGGCCGATGAGGGCCTCCTCACGGCGCGACGACTCGAGTCCTGTGGTGAGCTGACCATGCGGGACGCGGCGATCGCGATCAAGACCAGGCGAGGACAGCTACGAGTGCGCCAGACGACGGAGATCTCGACCAGCCGTCGGCCGCCGGCCGACGGCTGGTGGGGTCTGTTGATCACGCTCTTGGTCGGCGGCCCGATGGCGGCCAGTCGTTACGGTAACGCCTTCAACGATCTCTATGGTCGGCTCGACGAGCTCGGCCTCGACCCTGAGTTCACCTCAGAGCTGAGCGAGTCACTGGAACCCGGTCAGTCTGCGGTGTTCATCCTGGTCGACGGAGCCGAGCTCGGTGCCGTCCTCCGGCCACTCTGCGAACTCGGCGGGCGAATACTCTCTACGTCGTTGCCCGACGATGCCGTGGAGACAATCCGCCAGCGGCTCCGATCACCGGCCTAGGAGTGCGTCGCACACGAGCACCGCGATACTCCAACGCTGCCTCGGTCTCAGCTCAGCTGGTCAGACAGCGGCGGCTTCTTCAGCGTCCGAGCTCTCGTCGGTAGTCGCGTCCAAGGCCTCGAGTTCGCCGATGATGCGCTTGATTTCTGCCTCGTGGTCGACCTCGGTGTCCCCGGTCGACTGTGCGTAGACGTGGGAACCCAGCTCGGCCATGAGGTCCTTCCGGCTCGACGTCATCTTCTGGACGGTTTGGCGGGCGGCGTCGCCAACACGCTGCGCATCCGAACCGATCTTCTTGCGGCGCCAGATCGCCACACCGCCAAGAGCTGCAAGAACCGCCAACAAGATAGGCATCGAATCTCCTCCTCTATTGCAGCCCCACCGTGCTCGTCAATAGGGTGATTCGTCTTCACCCGTCAGGGGTGATTCAGGCTCAGAGGTCGGAGGATGCCGAGTTCCTCGCACCGGCTGATGGCGGCGTCTCGGTTCTGCACTCCTAGCTTGCGGTATATGTTTCGAAGGTGGGTCTTGACGGTGTTGAGCGAGATGTACAGCTCAGTTGCGATCTCCTGATTCGTCAATCGAGTTGGGAGTAGCCGGATCAAATCAGCCTCACGGGCACTGATCGGCTCCGGTAGATCCGGGTTGGTGCTGTCGGTGAGGCCTTTGTCTGCCCGTATCGTCAAGCGCTCGAGGAAGCCGTCGGATGGGGCTGCCGCCCCTGGGAAACCAGAATGGGGGATGATGGCCGGAAACTCTCGCACAGGCTGCAGGAGCTCGTGGTGCTCGGCGTGAAGCACCAGCGGCCTGCCAAGAGCATCGGCTTCGGCTTCGCGTCCACAGAGAAGCAGTGATTGGAAGAGGGCTAGCCCGCTACGGAGCTTCGGTAGCGGCTGAGGAGGTAGCTTCGAGCCGTCCGATCCGAACCTGGCCACCACTTTCTGTGGATTGCCCCGCAGCAGCTCGACGTGGGCCCAAAGCGCATGGGGCAGTTCTCCTGTGGCGTCCAGCCGATCGAGCTCGCTGAGCCACCGGTATGCGGCGTCACTGCGCTGGTGAACCGCGTTGATGGCAAGACCCCAGGCCGCGATCCAGCGCCGGGAGGTCGAGGGAGTTCTCGCCCCCGGCGACCCGTTCCAGGCCGACTCGAGAATGTCGTCAACCTGGTCGTAGCGGGCCACGCTGGCCAGGATCTCGGCCGCTCGAACAGCCAGAATGGTCCTGCTCCAGATCCCAGCCCCGTTATCGTGCTGAGCAGCCAGGCGGAGGGAGGCCTCGGCTTCGTCGAGCTGACCCCGACACCACGACACCTGGGCCAAGGCCAGGTAGGCGTAGGTGAGGGCGTGTAACTCGACACCCTGCCGATCGGCGCGTTGTATGGCGAGACGAGCGTGACTCGCAGCCTGGTGCAGCTCGCCGTCCTCCGCTGCGGCCCGGGCAAGGGTTGGATCGACGGTGAACGCCGCTGCGGGCCCGAGCTCCTGCCGGCGAGCCTCGAGCTCGACCAGTGCGGCCCGATATCGATCGGTCTGGCCCAAGAACTCGTGACACATGGCCCGAATGCCGAGCGCATTCCCTTGCTCGACCCGCGCTGCGATCCTGGCCGCGCGGTCAGTGGCGACTTCGGACAGCGAATCCAGCTCGGCAAAGGAATCGAGCACCGCCGTCTCCTGTCCCAGGGCTCGGTCCAAACGGAGGCGAGCGATGATGACATCGAGCCGCTGGCAGTCCGTCTTGCTCGCCCGCTCAGCGACGTCGATCCAGCCCCGGGCTTCATCGAACCAGCCCTGGACGACCAGCATCCTGGCCAGCAACGACGCCGCTCGTGGCCGTAGCTCCAGTTGCTCCTGCGGGACCAGCCGGAGCCAGTCGATGATCGACTCGGTTCCACCCGAGAGGTAGTACTTGTCGACAACGCTCTCGATCAGCTCGACCACTGCGTCGTAATCGCCGGCGGCCAGGAGGTGCTCCACCGCAGCGTCGACGCTCCCGTTCTCCCGGTACCATGCTGCCGCTCGACGATGGAGCACCCGAACGCGAGCCGGATCGCTCTTGGCGAGATCCGACAGCAGGAGGTCTCGAATGAGCTGGTGGAGTCGGTGCCACTGGCTCTCCTCATCGATCGAGACAGCGAAGAGACTCTCGGCGGTCAGCTCGGAAAGCAGCTCGTCGGCGGGGCCGTTCGTGACCGCCTCCGCCAACTCGGCCGAGAAGCGATCGAGGATCGACACATCGAGCAAGAACCGATGCAGCGACGGGCTCAACCCGGAGAGCACCTCTTCGAGCAGGTAGCCGGTGACGAGACGGTCGCTGGTTCTGAAGTCGGCCAGGAGGCGATGAGGGCAGGCTTGACGGCGTAGCCCGTCTGCGGCCAGGCGGACCGCGACGGGCCAACCTTCCGAACGCCGATACAGGTCTTCGATGTCTGATCCCTGGAAGACGACATCAGCTGCGACGGTCTGGATCACCGCTGCGGTCTCCAGGCGGCTGAACGCCATCTCGTTGGTCCCGAGGATCAGCACGTCACCCTGGGCTCGGAGTCGTTCGAGCGGCCAGCTGGGGACGGACCTGCTCATCAACACCGCGGTCGTCGAAGAGGGAATCGCCTCCGCGAACCGGAAGAGCGACTCGAGCGTGGCGGTGCTCGTGACATGGTGAAGGTCGTCGATGACGATGACCTGTGGCCCCTCGATCCTGGTCAGAGCGTTGACCGATGCCGCTACCAACTCCTCGATCGACGACGGGTCGATCCACAGGTCGGCGATCAAGCGGTCGCTGACATCTGCGCCGATTCGGCGGAGGCACTCGACGAAGTACGACCAGAACCGCACAGGCTCGCCGTCCCCCGCGTCGAGCGACAGCCAGCCGATGGCGACGTCGGGCCGAAGTCGACGGGTCCACTGCTCCACCAGGACGGTTTTCCCGAACCCTGCCGGCGCAGCGAGGACGGCCAGGCGACCGGACAGCGCGGCATCCAGCTGCGCCTGCAACTCACTGCGCTCGAGCGACCAGTCGTTCGTGACCGGAGGCCGGAGCTTCATCTCGATCAGACGAATATGTCGTCCGCTGTTCAGGTCGACCACGTGCCCAGCTGCCCCCAGTCCCAGGAATCTGAACCAACCCGGTCGAGACGACCGGCCAGCTCCGAGCAACACCGTGACAATGCTCGGCGCGGACGATGACCGCAACGACCAGAACTCGTAACTCGTGGACCAGTGACGCCTTTGTGACCTGCCAGAGTGCCGCCTCGAAAAGTATGGCTCAGCCAGCTTCGCTGGCCCTCACCCAGCGAGGGTGAATTTGCCTGGATGTCGAAGCTCATCCTTGTCGTGGGATGTGGCCTCATTCGGTTGTGTTCGAACATGTGGGTGCACACGGCAGAAGGGCATGACGTGAATCACCTGATCTTGGCGACGGCCACGTCCGCGACAGGGACCAGCGGCGTGATCCGGGGGGCTGGCGAATGAGGGAACGGCCAGTACCAGCCCTCGGGCAGCTCGAACCGCCTCCGCACGTCGAGTCCCGCGTCATCGA
Source organism: Acidimicrobiia bacterium (assembly GCA_029861725.1). GTDB lineage: Bacteria > Actinomycetota > Acidimicrobiia > Acidimicrobiales > SZUA-35 > CADEDH01. Next base: position 4,705 of record JAOTYQ010000253.1, read on the forward strand.
CCGTCAGCTCGTGCTCGATGATGCTGACATCACGTTCGTCGGGGGCCCAGCTGGCTCCGGGAAGACCACACTGCTCGCGCAGTGGTACCAGCAGCTCGGCAAGCGAGGTTGGCGACCAGCCTGGTTCGGAGTTGGTGTCAGGGCGAGTGACCTCTCGGACGTGAAGGACCTCGTGATCAGCAGCCTCTCGCACCGTCACCAGTCCATTGTGGAGCTCACCGCCGACGATGCCCTCGCTGAGGTTGCCAACCGAGATCGCGTGATCTTCATCGACGACCTCCACCACCTGGACCAGTGCGTCGTCGACGACATGCTCCTCTGGTTCGGCCGGGCGAGAGGCGCTCCCTGGCGGCTCATTCTCGCCGGGCGCACCGCCATCGATCTCTCGGCTCACCGTGCACCCGACCGAACGGTCCGCGTCGTTGGTCCCCAAGAGCTCAAGCTCGATGACGCACAGGTCCTGAACGCACTCGGACGCTGGGCATCCGATCTTTCCGATCGTCAACAAGCGATGCTCGCAGAGCGATTGGGCGGATGGGCGGCCGGAGTCGAGCTGGCCTGTCAGCAACTAGCCGATCGTCCGAGCGTTGCTCGGACGAAACAGGTCGTGGATGGATCCCATCCGGCAGTCGCCGACTACTTCGAACGAGAGGTCCTCAACGGGCTGCCGCTCTCCGACCAGGACTTCCTGATCACGAGCTCGGTTCTGACCGAGCCCTCCATCGAGGCCTGTGACCAGATAACGGGAGACAACCGCAGCGCGGAGCGACTGGCTCGACTGGGGAATCTGCACGCCTTTCTCCATCCCTCAACCGATGGCCTCGGTTACGAGTGGGTGCCGTTCGCTCGTGAGTTCCTCCTCCATCGGCTCCGCCTTCTCGGGGACGAGCCAGAGCTCCAGGCTCGCCGCCGGTTGCTGCGATGGTGCTTGTCGCAGGGCAGATACGACGAGGCAGTGTCCCGGGCGGTGGAGACCTCGGACTGGTATGCCATCGTCGACCTCGCGCTGAATGCAGGTCTCGACGTGATCGGTTGTGGCCGGGCCGAAGATCTGGCCGGTTGGCTGGAGCAGCTGCCTCCTGATGTCGTCGCCGCGGAATCAGGGGTGGCAGTCGTGGCGGCGATGGCGTTATGGGTCGCCCGCGGTGACGAGGCGGGAACCGAGATCGACGCCTGGCTCGCCCAGGCGACGACATCAAGGATGGGGCGCCCCCCCTGCCAGGCCGAGTCGCTCTCGGGCGCGATCGATGCGAGCCGTGCAACGTTCAGCCGGCTGGAGCCGAGAACCAAAAGGCTCCTCGCTCAGCGAGCACTGCTTCGGGAACGCGGCACAGAGACAGCATGGGGAGCGCTGTCCTATGCGGCAGCCGGACTTGCGGCATACCTCGACGACGAGCCCCGGGAGGCGAGGCGAGCGCTGACCCAGAGCCTCCACATCCAGGCGTTGCTCGACGTTGGGCCCCGCCGCTGGATCAGTCGACTCTTCTCACCGTGCGTGCTCGGTGTACTCGCCCTGATCGAGATCGAATCCGGGGGTTACCAAGACCGCGCCGAGGCGCTGCTCTCGGCCGCTGAGCTCCAGAACCACGGGACCGCCATGGCCGGCTCCGAGATCGTGCAACTGGCCCAAGGCCGAGCGGCTTTGGCCAGGGGTGATCGACACGTCGCTCTGGAGCTGTCTCTGCAAACAGCACGAGAAGCTCAGCTGACGGCGTTCAAGGCACTCGGATATCTCGACGCCGCCGGCATCTACTGCGAGCAGGGCCAAGCTGACGACAGCGCTGTCTGCCTCGTCGAAGCCCAGCGGCTTTTGGACGATGCACCCGACTGTGGTCGGTTGTTGTCGAGGCGTCGCCGGGCCATCGAGCGTCAGGTCCGGCTCGGCCGTGCCGCTCATTGGGGAACGACCGAATCTCTCACCGAGCGAGAGATCGAGGTACTGCGTCTGCTCGAAGGCGAGTTGTCCAGACGAGAGATCGCCGAGGAGCTCTACCTGTCGTTCGAGACCGTGAAGACGTACGTTCAGCGTCTCTACCGCAAGCTGGGCGTCTCATCCCGCTCGGCTGCGGTGGCAACGGCACACGCCTGGGGCTTGCTCGATGAGGCAGGATGTGACGACCAAGAGGCGACGGCCACGCCACCGATGGCGGTCGGAACAGGCAAGGTTCCCGCCCCGCTAGCCCATCGGAACTGATTCCCCCGGGTTGACGATCGCAAGAGGTGGCAACGCCGTGCGAGATCACCCGGGGGATAGGTCGTCATTGCAGTGACTGACTCGGCCGCCAGCGGTACGTTCAGACCGTGGAACTCGAAGAGGTGATGGAGCGCGTCGCCCAAGTATTCGAGGTCATCGGTGTATCGATCATCGTCATCGGGGGCCTCCACACCATCTTCCGTCTGTTCGCTCATGGCATCGACTGGGACAGTGTCTACGACACGGCACGGCGCGACTTCGGCCGACCCCTCATCCTCGGTCTCGAGGTGCTCGTTGCCGCCGACATCGTCCAGACCATCACGGTCGACCTCAGCTTGGAGAGCGTCGCCACCCTTGGTGTCCTCGTGCTGGTGCGAGTCGTCCTCAGCTTCTCGCTCGACATCGAGGTGGACGGGATGGTTCCGTGGCAGCGCTTCAAGCATCAGGTCGACCAGGAGGCGCCGGCTGCGTCGAAGGCACCTGCGGACTGAGCGCCGATGAACCCGGATCTGTGAGAAGCGATTTCTCACAGATCCGGCTGGTCGCGGCGTTTGCGGGCGCTGGACACCAGCAACAGGATTGCCAGTGCGATCAGCCCGACCGTGGCCTTGAGCAGCTGCTCCGATCGCTGCTTGGCCTCTTCGGCCGCTACGGCGACGGCTTCGGCTCGGCGCAGCCCGTCCTGCAGTGTCGCCAGCGCGTCCTGCATCTCGGCCACGCGCGTCTCCGCGTCCTGAATCTTCTCGACACCGCTCATGGTCGGCTCTCCTGTTCGGTCGGCTTCCGACGCCGAGATACTGGCTCATCGCAATCGTTCCCGTGCAATCGTTCCCCCGCAGCACAGCGCCGAGGTCAGCGGTCGAAGTACGAGGATCGTAAGCGGCCCCCAGCCCCCGGCGAACAGGTTGCCTACCTGATCCTGCCCCCGGACGCGATGGCGACGCCCGTCTTCGACAATTCGGGTCGAGCCGTTCCCCGGTCTTCTGGATAGCGGACTTGGCGGCGCCCATGTTGTCGGTGAAGCCGAGGACGAAGATGGCGTAGGCCAGCGCCGAAGGGATGAGCACGGCCCACACGGTGGCGCAGGCGACGAGGTCGGTGCGCAACCGGTCGCTCTCGTAGGACCGAAGCCACCGGGCCATGGGGACGTCCGGCTTGACGAAGGGTTGGCCATGGTTGCTCAGCTC
>JAOTYQ010000885.1 GCA_029861725.1 Acidimicrobiia bacterium
ATTCGTGGGTAGTGATCGGGCGCGATGCTTCATCGGTCACCACCCCCGGCTTCCCGTTCGCCGTCGAGGGCGAGCGCCAGGACCTGATCGACGTCGGAAACGAGGTGGATCGTCACGGCGTCGCGCACCTCGGCCGGCACGTCCTCCAGATCTGGCCCGTTGGCGTCGGGCAGCAGAACGGTCGTGATTCCGGCCCGATGGGCGGCGAGCACCTTTTGCTTCACCCCGCCGATCGGCAGGACCCGGCCCTGCAGCGTGACCTCACCGGTCATGGCGACATCCGACCGCACCCGTCGCCCCGACAAGAGGCTGATCAGGGCCGTGGTCATCGTGACCCCCGCCGACGGGCCGTCCTTGGGTACCGCGCCGGCCGGGAAGTGGACGTGCACCCGGCGGTCCGTGGGCATCGTCACGCCGAGCCGCTCGCCCTGCGACCCGACGATCGACCGGACGATCGCCGCCGATTCCTTCATGACGTCCCCGAGCTGACCGGTGAGGATCGTGTCGCCCTCGCCTTCGACGAGCGCGGTCTCGACGAACAGTACGTCGCCTCCGGCCCCGGTCACCGCCAGGCCGGTGGCGATCCCTGGCCGATCGATGCGGTCGACGACCTCCTCGTCGGGCAGAGGTCGGCCGAGCAGATCCTGCAGGTCGCCGGGCTCGATCGTTATCGGCGCTGTGCCATGGGGACCGCCTTCGGCGGTCGTGCCTCCGGGACCGGTCGTGCTTTCGGGACCGCCTTCGGCGGTCGTTCGGTCGAGGATCTTCAGGGTCGACTTGCGGATCGCTTTGTCGAGCAGCCGCTCGAGGCGCCGGACTCCGGCCTCCCGTGTGTAGGAACCGGCGATCTTGGCGATCGTCTCGTCGGTGAACACCAGCTCACCTTCGTGCACCCCGTTGCGGCGGAGCAGGCGGGGGAGGAGATGGTCGGTGGCGATCGCCGCCTTCTCGGACTCGGTGTAGCCGTCGATCGTGATCAGCTCGAGCCGGTCGAGCAGCGGACCGGGGATCGTCTCCAAGACGTTGGCGGTGGCGATGAACACGACGTCGGACAGGTCGAGCTCGAACTCGAGATAGTGATCTCGGAACGAGTGGTTCTGGGCGGGATCGAGCACTTCGAGCAGCGCGGCGGACGGGTCGCCCTGCCACCCTCCGCTCACCTTGTCGATCTCGTCGAGGAGCACGACCGGGTTCATCGAGCCGGCCTCGATCAAGGCCCTCACGAGTCGACCGGGCCGGGCCCCCACATAGGTCCGCCGGTGGCCACGGATCTCGGCCTCGTCGCGAATGCCGCCGAGGGAGAGTCGGACGAACGAACGCCCGAGCGCCCGAGCGACCGACTGGCCGAGCGAGGTCTTACCGACCCCCGGCGGGCCGACCAGGGCCAGAATGACGCCCCGGCGCCGCCCGCCGTCGCCGTCGCCGGTTATCCCTCGCTCCGCCCGGAGCTTGCGCACCGCCAGGTGCTCGACCAGGCGGTCCTTCACCTCGTCGAGTCCGGTGTGGTCGGCATCGAGGATGGTCCGGGCCTCGCCGAGGTCGAGACGTTCCTCGGTCCGCTCCGCCCACGGCAGCTCGAACACGGTGTCGAGCCAGGTCCGGATCCAGTTGGCCTCCATCGACTCGGTACCGGTCCGCTCCAACCGCTCGATCTCGCGGCTAATCGCCTCGGCGGTCGCCGTGTCGATCGACGCAGGATCCGCTATCAGCTCGTCGAGCTTGGTCCGGAACTGCCCGACGACGTCGTCGTCGCCCTCACCGAGCTCGCTGCGGATCGCCGACAGCTGGCGTCGGAGGATGACCTCCCGCTGACCCTTCTCCAGGTCATCCGAGACCTCTTGCCGGATGCGCTCCTGGACTTCGAGGTCGGCGAGGGCCTCCTTGACCCAGGCGGTGGCGAGGCGGAGGCGGGCATCGACCTCGATCGCTTCCAGCAGCTCGACTCTCCGCTCGATGCTCAGGTCCGGCCAGTAGCCGATCGAGTCGGCAAGCGCGCCCGGCGAGGTCAGCTCCCGGAGCGCCCCTGCCAGCTGACGGCCGCCGATCTTGTCGAGGAGGGAGCCGGCGGCGGCCCGGTAGTCGGCGGCGAGCGCCGCCGTCTCTGCGCTCGGCTCGGGGTCGACGATCCGCTCGGCCTCGACCCACAGCACGGGGGCTGCACC